>NZ_JAGJEF010000038.1:0-43188 GCF_018100875.1 Pseudoalteromonas sp. MMG012 | reverse complement strand
CCTATTCCAAAATCCTTATCCAAACCTGAGGTTATGTTACTCAACAAAGGCTACTTGGCCCATGTTTTAATATATTAACGGCCTGTTTTATACCAAATGACATTAAATGAATAGGCAATTAGCACACCCAAAAGGTAGTTCGTGTTTTAAGGTCGTGATTGTTACTCACTGTGCTCAAAATAAATACGATAAGTTGACGACCAAATGGGAAACTCAACCTCCATCGCGTAGCAAGCAAAATGCGTATCATCTAGTTCACTATAGTTCAATAAAAAGCCAATTTTCTCTGCTAGCTCAGGATGTTCGGTTATATAATTTTGTGGGGACTCCAACGAGACGACTTGAAGCTGTGGAAAGTCAGGTAGTCGCTCAGTCCACATATCAGCCGCATTGAGTTTACCCTCATCGACTTTTTGATTGCCATGATAGCAGCCCACTTTAACATTGCTCGTGGCGTTAATTTTTTTGTCGACAAAGACCAATAATGTGAGTTTTTTTGCTGGATTTTTAATTGAAATACTGGTTGATGTGCATTGACTGCTGTGTGTGAGAGGGTTGACGAGCTCATCTGGGTTATTAAAAATAAACGTTGCATCGGTCGTATCATTGTTTGGAATATCGTCAAAGACCATGCCTGAGTTACTCACGGAGTAACTACTATAAGCATCATATAAACCAGACGATGAGTAACGTTCAACAATCCCCATGCTAAATTCGTTGGGTATGATCCGAGAGGCATGTGTTATGAGAGCTGGCTTGTTAAAGTCACTTGGATGAGGGTGACTATAAAATTGCACAAAAGGGGCTGCTTCCTGTGTTCTTGATATCCCTAACTTACTGATCATAGCAACTTCTTGTAGAAAGTTTGGGTTAGTTTGGTTAACGGTCAGAATATAACTGCAACATACATGTTCGACGCTAAAACCAAGTAAAGACTTTGCTGCGTAGTATACTTGCGCGCGGTTATCACTTTTTGATGGCGCATGTTTGGTGTGCATGGCATCCAGTTGTCGTTTGAGATCCGCATGGCTTGTCGCATGGCATGCTATGGCTTGCGCATAGAGTAAATGTGCTTTACTTAGCTTCTCATACGTTACGGTGCTGATGTACGGTTTGGATTTATCAATAAACTCTTCAAATGCTTTAACCCCCGGCAATGCACAAAGTACCTGATGCCCGTCGGTAGACTTTTGCGCATTAAAAATACGTTGACTGTTTGAGCGATGATAGCTTAGAAATTGCGTCATACTATTTATGCTATGTACATGCGGTGATAACTCAGTGAGTACGAGTTTTAAAGCACTTTTTATTCGCTCTCCAAGACGCATAAGTTCTGAAGAAGTTAATTGATTAAGTCCCATGATATTAAGCAGTTCGATTTATCATACTGTTCAGATTACATGGGACTTAGGCTTTTTAAAAGTCAGGTTGAGAACTTATAAAAATTTTATAGGCATTTTCCAACGTCACTCCATGCGCCCCACGGACCTGATTCCTCAGGGTTTTCACCTTGTACCCACCAATTTGCCTGATATACCGTGTTATTCAGCGTCACTTTATCGCCAGCGGTATATACCGTTGAAGGCGACCATGGTTGAATACCATTACAACCAGAAGTATCGCCATTCGTTACCGTGACCGTCTCAACATGTTGACTCACTTGGCCTTGGTCATCAGTAACATTAAGTGTCACTTGATAGCTTCCAGGGGCTCGGTAGCTGTGGGTTGGAGAAAATTCGGTACTGCTGTTACCATCTCCAAATGACCAATTGCTAGCAACAATTTGACCATTGTCACGACTTAAATTGGTAAATGTGGCGTTCAATTTAGATGTTGTAACGGAAAAGTCAGCGCTCGGCAGCGGATCTGTGGTAACAGAGCAGGCTTTACCCTTCTTCCATACTTGGCTATATAGATCTGGTGCTGCTCCTTGTGACCACCATGTTGCTTCATATTCAAAGCCTTCATAACTGACTTTATCACCCAGTGCGTAAGATTGTGCTGCATCCCATGCTTGAACACCATTACACGGGGTTGTCATGACACCTATCTCTACTAATTTAGAGGTTGTATGTGTTTGCTGGGCAGTATCAGTCACAGTTAGGCTGACAGTGTAATTACCTGCTTGAGAAAACTGGTAGCTAGGACTGGCGGCATTTGAAGTCCCCCCTTGTTGATCGCCAAATGACCACGCGTGTGCGATGATTCCGTTATCGTCGCTAGAACGATCATTAAACTGTGCAGTGAGTTGACTGACTTGAACATCAAAGTCAGCAACCGGTAGTGCGTCAACTGGGTCTATCAGGCCTGTTTTGTCTTGTATCCAATTTAAATAGCTGGTGGTTCTTGTAAATGCAGTTGCGCCACTACAGCCAATGCCCCAGCTAACTGTACCAATACTGTAAAAATCGTTACCAACACGCACGGCATAGGGCCCGCCACTGTCGCCGTTACAAGCGGACTTCCCACCTTGGCCACCGCCACATATTACCGAACTTGGGATATTATAGTTGAGTTGGCTTGAACAACTGGCATTGCTGATCACTGGCAATGCAACTTCAAGTAGTCGATCACTTGGACGGCCTCTGTTTGAGGTTAACCCCCATCCAGATACGGTTACAGAGTTACCGATATTTGCGTACTGTTGCTCTATGTCGGCGGTTGGAAGCTTAGCTGGCGTATATTTGGCATCAGCCGGCGAAGCTAATCGTAAAACGGCAATGTCGTAACCTGAACGAATCCCATTGGCACCACGCCATTGTTCATGATTAATGATCTGAGATACCCGCAACACTTGACCATCATTTTGTGACAGGGAGTGCGCGCCCACTTTCACAGTCAGGTTACTGGTTGAAGCACTGTCTAAACAATGCGCAGCGGTGAGTACCCAATCTCGGCTTAGCAGAGTGCCGCCACAGCCTTGACGACCATTCATCAACAGCGCAACTTGGTAGGGTCTAGAGTATGCCGGTGTTTCACTACCACCAACGATATTTGGCGTTATATCCAATTCTGAGGCGCTAATACCAGCGCTCAAAAGTGAGGTAAATACTGCCAGTGCAGAAAGTGTAATTTTCATGTTATATCCTTAGATTCTCATTATTGAGTAATCTAGAAATAATCTGAGATACACCTTGGATGCAATAGGGAGCTGATAATTCACTCATGGTCAGACCTGTTTATTTGGAAGGATACAAAGCGAAATAAGCAGCAAGAACAGAGCTCTATATGTAACCAATTATTTACAATAGGGGGTAGCGACTAAATCGAATGAAATTCAAACAGAATGAGTTTAAAGACGAAATCATCAATTTATTGGCGTGGTTTCATCTGTCGTATCGTTAGGTGTAGGGTTAATTAAGTTTAACAGTCAGCTGGTGTTGTGCGTTTATGGCATAATGGGTGATATTGCAATTTAAATGTTGAAAGATCCCCTGAAGACACAGTCAGCGTCTATGGTCGATTAGGTTATGAGGAGTAGTAATGGAATTGAACAACGCATCGTCGGTATCTGAAAATGAATCAGATGAAATCAAATTTTATGTCGTCTCACAGAGAAAGTTCTTAATTTTATTCATAGCGACAATGGGAATGTACGGTGTGTATTGGTTTTTTAAGCATTGGAATGAGTATAAAAAAAGTACCAATGATGATATGTGGCCTATTGCGCGGGGAATTTTTTCTATATTTTTTACCCACGCTTTATTCGCTCTTTTTGAAATGAAATATGAGCAGAAAACGGGAAATGCACCTAAAAGTTTTAACCATTTCGCAACGATATACGTGGTGGTTGTAATTGGCAGTAATATTAGTAGTCAATTGTCTGATCATGGTTATGGTAATCCGATCACACTATGTTTAGGGCTGCTGATGTATCCGATATCATGCTGGGTTTTGTACCAAGCGCAGTCGTTGGCGAATTATGCCGGTGAAGATGTTAATGGGGCATCAAACAGTAAACTCACTGCGTTAAATTATGTGTGGCTGATACTCGGTTCTTTATTATGGGGACTGATGATTATAGGTATATACGTTACGTTCATAAACACGTAAATCCACGGCCGATAATATATAAATAAAGATTAAACACTCACAGTGCGGTTGCTTTTACGACCGCAAATTTTATTGATTAAGTTACATTTAGGTTTTTGACTGAAGCCATTTTTGGGCACTATGAGACAGTCTTTGAGTAGCAGACCAAATTTACGTTTTTCTATGCAGTTTACTTTGTTGTTCACCCGTATTATGGGTTACGTGAGTACGGTACGTAACAGTTGCTCACTGAGTTGCTCTAAAATCACTTTGTCTCTTCTTGTTGCTGTGTAAGTACGTATACCGTAAATACCCATTGCTAAAAATTGAGCACGTTCTTGCGCATCAGGGTGTGCTGTAACTTCTTTATTTTGGATGCCGGTATTGATAATTGACGCTAAACTATTTTCGAATGAATTAAGGTTTTTTGCTAAAACAGTTGATACTTCATGGTCTTGGCCTACGAGTTCAGTCAATGTTTTGGTTAACAAACACACTTGTCCAGATTCTCCGTTTAAGCATTCTTCTACAATGACTTCAAGTAAAGCATGTAGCGCATCACGGGTGTTGCTATGTTGCGAAAAAAGCGTTTCAAATTGACGATTTCTATCGTGTTGATATTGTTGTATTGCACCGAGCAACAAGCCTTTTTTATTTTTAAATGCGCAGTAAATGGAACCTGGGTGTAAACCTGTGGCTTTGGTTAACATTTGCATACTGGTTTTGTTATAGCCATATTGCATAAATGTCGTCATAGCTTGACGTAATACGTATTCTTTATCGAACTCTGCGCTTCTCATATCATCTAAATATTACTTAATAATAGCGTTTATCATAACTTAATTTGATTACTTATTCAAAAATCACTCTTGAATGATCATTCAAGGGTGATTATATTAAATTCCATATTGAACAACCATTCAAAAACTCAAGACGTTTGGAGAAACACAATGACAGATGCATTATTTACCCCTTATAAACTGAATAACTCAATTACGTTAAGCAATCGTATTTTGATGGCCCCGCTAACGCGTTGTATGGCAGATGATAAATTGGTACCGACAGAGGAAATGGCTGCCTACTATACGCGTCGCGCCGATACTGGACTTATTATTTCAGAAGCGACTATTATTCGTCCCGATGGTCAAGGATACCCCAATACCCCAGGTTTGTTTACTGATGAACAAATCGCAGGCTGGAAAAAAGTAACAACGTCAGTACATAATGCAGGAGGTAAAATTTTTGCACAGCTTTGGCATGTTGGTCGTGTTGCTCATCCATACTTTTTTGGTGAGGGGGATGTGTTGAGCGCTTCAAGTATTGGTATTGAAGGCTCGGTGCCACGTATGCGAGAGCTTACTTTTCAAACCCCAAGAGCTGCGTCAACTGAAGAAATAGCGCAATTGGTGACAGATTATGCGCAAGCTGCAAGTAATGCAATGGCAGCTGGGTTTGATGGTGTGGAAATTCATGGCGCGAATGGATATTTAATTGACCAATTTCTACACTATGCTGCAAATCAACGGGATGATAAATATGGTGGTACACCAGAAAATATGGCGCGATTCGCACTTGAAGTAGTCGATGCGGTGGCTGACAAAATTGGTGCGGATCGAGTTGCGCTAAGGCTATCACCAGGGGCATATTTTTTAATGCAAAGCCATAATGATGACCGCGCGGTGTTTGATTATTTACTCAGAGAACTTAACTCGCGTGATTTGGCTTTTGTTCATATTGGTATTTTTGACGATTCGATGACGTTTGATTACTTGGGCGGTCATGCATCGGATTATGTGCGGAGTATTTATACCGGCACATTGGTAGGAGTAGGCGGATATACAGCTGAAACAGGGGCCAAAGCAATGGCTGATGATCGCTTTGATTTGGTTGCAATTGGACGTCCTATGATTGCAAACCCAGATTATGTACACCGTGTAAAAAACAATGAAACACTTGTGGCTTATGAAGAAAGCATGCTACAAGAACTCGTTTAACAACACTGTGCTCTTACGCAATATGTGGGCACGTTAATCAATCTGGACATATACTTAAGTAAAATAGCGTAAGAGTGTGTCCAGTTGCCACTTCATTCACTGCAAAAGAAAATGACAAAACTACTTCATGGACGATATTTATTATCGCTACGTGAAGCATTTATTGCACTAATTCCCTATTTTGTGAGTAGTGCGTTAGCGATATTGGCATTAAATAGTGCACTGACATTCAATCTAGTATCAAAAGATAGCCAAATTGCACATGTAGTTAGTCATAGTGCGCAAATTATTTTGTTGTTTTTTCCTGTTGTTGTCAGTATTTCTATTGGCTTTTTCTTGACCAAAAATTATGCTCAAAGCGGTATTGTAGGCGCATTATTAGCGGTATTATGTTTTGCTGTTCATGGTGAGTTTTTACAGCTGAACAAAGGTGAATTTACCTTGAGCAGTACATCGACAGCATATGCCATTATTCTACCCAGTATAAGTAGTTTACTGTTTATCTACTTAATGCGCACCTTGCCGCAACCAAGGCGACAATTTAGCGCGTTGAGTCGGTTTTTACGCGAAAAATTTTTAGTGATTCTCCCTTTTACTTTGGTGTTTTTTAGTTTTTATGTCTGGACCCCGTTGTTAGGAGATTTGGGACATTTAATTAGTCTATGGTTGGCACCCGATATATCTCAGGCCTCGGTCGCTGAGCTCACATTCCAAAGAATGATGGCCTCTCATACGTTTTGGTTTTTTGGCGTTCATGGCGACAATACGTTTAGTATGCTCTTTGAGGAGTCATTTTTAGCAGAAAATGTGGTGGCTAATTTATCGGCAAAAACATTTTATGACACCTTTGTATTGATTGGTGGTACAGGTTGTTTTGCCGGCTTAATTGTTGCGTCTTTCTGGTTGAAAAAAGGCACTCATGAGCGCAATGTTGCACAGTTATCAATCCCTTTTACAGCATTCAATTTTTGCGAGATCATCCTTTTTGCATTACCGATATTTCTCAACCCAGTGTTACTTATCCCATTTATACTTGCTCCAGCCATTAATTTTTTTATTGCATTTAATGTGTTGGAGTGGGGTTGGGTGAATACCAATAACCTAGAAATAAGTTGGATGACGCCTACCTTAATTAGTGGGTATCAGGTAAGTGGGGGTATATCTGGAGTAATATTACAACTGATGTTACTTATCGTAAATGCATGTATTTATTACCCCTTCTTAAAATGGCACAGTGAACAAATACATTATCAAAAAGCCCTTAATCAGTTAAGTGAGCAGTTAAATATTTCGGAGCAACTACGCTCTGCTAGTGAGTCTCAATTTATACAGACGCAAAGAGCAAAAGAGCGTTCTTCAAAAGCATTGAACAAAGTGTTAAAGGAACTGGCGCAAGGGCAGTTATTGTTGTACTACCAACCGCAAATTAGCCAAGTAACGGGGGGAATTGTCGGTTACGAGGCACTCCTTAGATTAAGAAAATCAGACGGCACGATTGTTGGGCCCTATTTTATTGATGTATTGGTAAAACATGGGCAAACGTCGATTATAGACTCATGGGTGATTGAGCAAGCTGCCGCTGATCTAGAGCATTTTGCATCACAAGAATATTGGCCGGTGATCAGCATTAATGTGAACCCAACACTTATCAGTGATGATAAATCGGTTTTGTATATTTGTGATCGTTTTAAAGACTTTCCTAAGCAGTTAAAAATTGAAGTGGTTGAATCGAGTTACTTTAACGACAAGTCAAGTGTCATTACCAATATCAACCGCTTGAAGCAGCATGAAATAGCAACCGTCATTGATGATTTTGGTACTGGGTATTCCAGTTTATCTATGCTCGCTGATTTGCCGATAGAGCAAGTGAAGTTGGATAAAGCTTTTTTAGATAAGGTAGCCACAGAGCAAGGGCGAGAGTTTTATAGTGCAGTGGTACAACTACTCCATCAAATGAATAAGCAACTAGTGGCTGAGGGCGTTGAGTCACAGCCACAGCTGAACTTTGTCAAAGGACTCAAGATAGAGGTTGTTCAAGGGTGGTATTATGAAAAAGCAATCCCGAAAGAGCATGTATTAAATTACTTTAATGATTTCAAAATGGTATGAAATGTAAGGCAATGAAAGCAGAGCTTCATTTGTGGTTTACCATAAAAAAGTATTGCATGTGGTTGGCGGGTTGTTTATAACGTACACAAACGGTACTGTTTACCAGTGCTAATCGTATTTTAGCAGGCAGTATATGCAAGAAGAATTACTTAATTCGGTGATTAAAATCACCAAAACAAGAGACGTCGACTCTTTGGAATATAGCCTCATTTCGACGATTCAAGAGTTTATCGGTTGTCAAGAAGTTGCTGTGTACAAAGACCTTCAGATACAAGGTGAATTAGCAATTGAAAGAAGCCTATCACTAAGAGTATTGACAGATAGAGAGTATGAATGGGACGAACGAGAAGTGGTACGTTCCCCTAAACCCGAGCTGGTGTCGTGTCTGCAGTCTGCGTGTATCATTACGGTACAATCGACAGATGGCGTTGAACGTCGTTGGTTACCTATTACGTTATTGGAAAAACCCATTGGTGCGATTGCCATTATTAGTAATGGTTTAAAAAGTTCAGATCAAGTACTTTTGAATGCATTTTGCCGCATATTTGAAAATTATTTGACCATTTTACATGAAAATGAAAGGGATAAATTAACTGGCTTATTGAATAGGCAAACGTTTGAGAAAAAGCTCAAGCAATTAATGGAAAAGCAAGTTATTAAACAGCATAAGACGGTGTGGCAAAGTGACTTGCGAAATCAACATCAAGGGGCTACTTCTTGGCTTGCAATGGTAGATATTGATCACTTTAAAAAGGTAAATGATAACTACGGCCATGTATGCGGGGATGAAGTGTTGTTACTGTTAGCACAAAAAATGCGCCAGTTTTTTCGTTCTAGTGATTTGTTGTTTCGATTTGGTGGTGAAGAGTTTGTGATGGTGTTTGAGCCGACAGATTATGAGTCTATCAATAAAAAGCTTAGTGAGTTTATGGAAGTGGTGCGCAGCACGCATTTTCCATTTGTAAAAAAGTTGACAATAAGTGTTGGTATGTCGCGTATTAGCCCCTATGATTTTCCAATAACCGTGCTAGAAAATGCGGATAAAGCACTGTATTACGCGAAAGAAAATGGACGCGATAAGTTATGCTTTTATGAAGAACTGATCGCAAATAAGCTTATTGAAACACATCAAGAAGGCAGTGATATAGACTTGTTCTAGAGCTATCTAAGCGCTTATAAATAACATAAACTGTGCCAAATGAATAAACAAATATAGCTGCTTGATATTGCATCGTGAATGCAGCTTATGATTTAGGTTTGGCACACAATGTTGCATGTAATTCAATCAAACCGTATGGAAGCGCTGCAAACGCAATTCCATACGGTACTTAAAACAGCACCTCTGAGTTCTCCGTTTAAAAAAGAGATTGTGTTAGTGCAGTCACCAGGTATGTCTCAATGGCTTAAAATTGGCATGAGTCAGGCGTTGGGGGTGGCTGCGCAGATCGACTTTCCATTACCTTCGAGCTTTATTTGGCAACTGTATCAACAATTTTTACCGAATGTGCCAAGCGAGTCACCCTATAACAAATTAAATATGACGTGGAAGCTCGTCACTATTTTACCGGCATGCCTGCCTGATACGCGTTATCAAGAGTTATCACAATATTTAGAAGATGATGAACATGGCCTAAAATTATTTTCCTTGTGTGAAAAAATCGCCGATGTTTATGACCAATATTTAATGTATCGGCCGCAATGGCTTAGCATCTGGGACTCAGGCGTGGATACATTGATAGATGTAGACGTCAATATTGCATTATGGCAGCCAGATTTATGGCGTCGTTTAGTGAGTCATACCAAAAGCTTACAACAAAGTGACTACCATCGCGCGAATATGCATACTCAGCTTGTGGCTGCACTAGCTAGTGCTAAACCAGAAGATTTACCGGAAAGGATCAGTATTTTTGGCCTTTCTGCAATGGCAACCAGTCAGTTAGAAATTTTTCAGGCGCTAGCAACTAAAACAACGATTTTGTTATTTTTCTTTAACCCCAGTGAGCACTATTGGGGAGATTTGGTCGATGAAAAAACACAAGCGAAAATTGAGGCGAAATATGCTAAAAAGCCAGAAGTAGACGCACAGCAAGGTGAGTATTACTTTATCGGTAACCCACTATTATCTTCATGGGGAAAGTTAGGACGAGATTATTTTGAACAACTTATACAATTAGACGCGCAGTGGCTTGATGGGTTTGTGGATGACTTTGATGAAACATTACTGGGTAAAGTCCAAGGTGAAGTGTACCAACTGGCTTTTAAAGGAGAGTCGTTGACTGATGATAAAGCGTGGTTTATTAATGACGAAGGTAAATTGCCCATTGCAATTGATGATCGCTCTATTTTATTACAAAATTGCCATACTCCGCTGAGAGAGGTCGAATGTTTGCATGATCACCTGCTCAGGTTGTTTGAACAAGATCCCGTATTATCACCCAAAGATATTATAGTTATGATGCCGGATGTCGGTACCTATAGTCCTTACATCGAAGCGGTATTTGGCGGGGCTGGTGGTGAGCGATTTATTCCTTACGCTTTGGCTGATTTAGCTATTGAGCAAGAAAAGCCTATTTTGAGCTCGTTCATTACGCTGGTTAATTTACCATTTAGCCGTTTTGGCGTGTCAGACATCATCGATTTATTGGCCGTCACTCCGATAGCAGAACAGTTTGGTCTTGAAAATAGTGAATTTGACCAACTTAAGTATTGGTTAGATCAAGTGGGTGTTAAGTGGGGGCTCGATGCGGACCACAAGCAAGAGCATGAATTGCCTGCAATGGTGTTAAATACTTGGCAACATGGGCTTCATCGTTTATTACTCGGAATAACTAGTGCAGATGAACACGCTGAATTTAATCATATTTTTCCAGCTGATCAAGTTGAAGGCATGGCGGTTAATACACTCAGTAAATTAATTCATTTTGTTGAAAGTTTATCGAAGTATAAAGCACTCTTGTCACAACGCACCCGATTGAACAGTAAAGCGCAAGTGTTGCGAGATATGGTCACGGAATTTTATCATCAGGAAGCTGAACAAAGTTGGGACTTACTCACACTTGAAAAGGTGATTGATGATTTGGGTAAACATGATGATAATCTTGATATGCAAGACACTGTTTCTGCCCAAGTGATCAGTTACTTGGTCAAGCAGGGGGTACAAGAGAAGGGCGTTGGTCAACGATTTTTAGTGGGGCCAGTTAATTTTTGTACCCTAATGCCAATGCGCGCAGTACCTTTCAAAGTCGTGTGTTTATTGGGCCTTACTGACGCAGATTACCCTCGCTCAGTACAGCCTATTGGATTTGACCTTGTACCTTATTCACATCGTCAAAAAGGAGATCGTTCACGTAAGTTAGACGATCGTTATTTGTTTTTAGAAGCCTTATTAAGTGCGAGAGAATCGTTATATTTAAGCTATGTTGGCCGGTCATGTTTTAATAATGAGCCACAAATGCCATCGGTTTTAGTCAGTGAGCTATTTGAGTATTTAGATCGGAGCTTTTGCTATGAAGATAATACGACAAAGCCGTCACAACATTTGTTATATAAATCGCCACTGCAACCTTTTCACCCAAGTTATTATTGCAATGATAACCCATTGCAAAGCTATAACCCTGTCTGGTTGGTCAATCAAGAACCTTTGTCTAAACAGGTGCCAGAACCGCTCAATATTGCTGTGCAAGGTGAAGTTGAATTGCTTCAATTTTTACGCACTGTTATGAATCCGCAAGAAGCATTTTATCAGCAAAGTTTGGGTCTTCGATTACCCCAGCTTATGATGCAAGATAAGGATGAAGAGCCCTTTTTACTTGACACCTTAGACCGGTATTATTATTTGGATGAGTTGTTAGCTTTGTCATTGGCAGAGCAAACAATTAATGATAAGCAATTATTACAGCGTGGTAATCTACCACAGGCGCATGTAGGGGCAATTCAATTAGAGCAGTTGAATCGACGAATTGCGCCCATGGTTAATCAAATTAAACCTTTATTAAAAGACCACAGAGCGCCTGTAGAGGTAAAACTCACGATATCAAATTGTATTTTATTAGGCTGGTTGGATGCTTTGTATGGCAACAAGCAGGTGTTTTATCGCAGCGCGAGTATCAAAGCGAAAGATAAGATCCGAGGCTTTTTAATGCACTGTATTGCGCAGTGTCAAGGTGAAGCGGTGAGCACATATATTTACGGGTTAGATGAGCAAGTTGTATTTTCTCCAATAAAGGAAGAAGTCGCTTATAACTATGTACAACAGTGGTTTGATTTTTATCAGCATGCTTTAACTGAGCCCGTGCCATTTTTTCCTAATTCTGGATATGAATTTGTGAGTTCGAAAGACATACATAAAGCAGCTAATAAATTTGCTGGTGGGCAGTATGTTGGTTTTGGTGAATGTGAGAACCCATATGTAGCGCTGAACTTTTCAAATTTATTTGATGTAGAAGTAGAGTTTAGTCAATTGAGTCAGCAATTGCTGAGCGCAATTATTGAACTTGCACAGGAGAAAAAGTATGAAGATACTTAATCCTCAAACGATGCCATTATTTGGACAGAGTTTAATTGAAGCGAGTGCTGGCACCGGAAAAACGTATACCATAACGGGGTTATATTTACGCTGTTTGCTCGGGCTACAAATAGATCATACGCAAATGGCGTTAAGTGTTGATCAAATTTTGGTTGTGACTTTCACCGAAGCAGCAACGCAAGAAATTAAAGAGCGTGTGCGTAATCGTATTATTACCGCCCGTGATGCATTGTTAGGTGCTCCCTGTGAAGATGAGTTGATAACAGCAATACTTGCACAAGTGAGTGATCAGCATGCAGCTTTTGCATTGTTAGATGCCGCGGCTAAATCTATGGATGAAGCGGCTATATTCACCATTCATGGTTTTTGCCAACGCATGTTGAAGCAACATGCTTTTGAGTCTAAAGTCGCATTTAATCTTGAATTCATTTTAGATGAATCTGAATTGATTATTGAGGCGGTAAAGGACTATTGGCGAGGGTTTGTTTATCCATTAGATAAAGACACCACATCTGCTGTGTTAGAGCACTTTTCAAGCCCCCATGCTTTGGTCTCTAGAGTAATGAAAATACTGAACAAGGGAAGCGCAAGTGTTACGCCTGAATTTGATTTACAAGCGGTACTTAATTGTCGTAAGGACTATCAATCACGGGCAGTTTCTTTTAAGAAAAAGTTATTGACGAGTGATTTTTTTAGTGTACTAACTGGTTCTGATTTAGCAAAAAATAAAGCCCCTGGCCGGGCTGCAAATATCAATGCATTACGAGATTATTGTGATAATGAGTCGTGGTATTTTGAATTCGGCACAGCGAAGCATTCATTTAATTTGTGGGCCGAAGAGACATTACAAGACTCGCAGTATTACAAAAAAAATGGTCAGTTAATCAATCATTCAATGTTGACTGAGTTTAGTCGCATGGCTCGGTTACATACGCAATTAAGTCAAGGGTTACCTTTGGCAATATTACAACATGCTAGTAAAGCGGTGAAAGAGTTACTTCGTGCGCATAAACTAAAGCATGGTTTAATTACGCCAGATGACTTATTGAGTAATTTATACGATGCGTTGTTGGCAGAGCAAGGAGACATATTACGCACTAAAATTGCAACCTTATATCCGGTCTCTATGATTGATGAGTTTCAAGATACTGACCCCACGCAATATGGTATTTTCAATCGTATTTACCAAGATCAAGATAACACCACGTTGACCATGATAGGAGATCCTAAACAAGCGATTTATGGTTTCAGGGGCGCAGATATATTCACTTATATGGCGGCAAAAGAACGAGTCAGTGAGCAAGCAAAATATACCCTCTCTACGAACTACCGATCTGCACAAGGCGTGGTTACCGCGATTAATGGTATTTTTTCCGCCCATGAGCATAGTTTTATTTTTAATCAATCCATTCCATTTGTGAAAGTTGCCGCAAAGGGAAAGAGTGAGTCAAATCGTTTAATGGTGTTGGGGAAAGCGCACAATGCGCTGACGTTTAGTGTCTTAAAAGACGACAGCGCGACGACCAGCAAAGCGGTTGCTTTAAAGTCGCTAAGTTCTATATTTGCTAAAAAAATCACGTTGCTACTAACCCAAGCAGCACAGGGGGAGGCTAATATTGGTGATGTCGCGGTTAAAGCAAGTGATATTTGTATACTGGTACGAGATAGAGCTGAAGCGAGTATTATCAAATCGGCCTTGCAACACCATGCTATCGCCAGTGTGTATTTAGCGAGAGACAGTATTTTTAAACAACCCATTGCTTTAGCGCTCTTACAGTTTTTAACCGTGTTACATGGTAGCTACGATGAAGCTGCGTTACGAGGGGTATTAGCAAGCCCACTGTTTTCCTTACATCATCAGGAGATTTATGAACTCCGTGAGCAAGAAACTGCATGGCAATGTTATTTAGATCAGTTTGCCCAGTTACAGCGTATTTGGCATAAGCAGGGGGCAATGGCAATGTTAGAGCAGCTGCTTATGGATAATCAACTGCCTAGATTGTGGAAAAGTAATGACTACCTCGTTGAGCGGTGGCTAACAGATTATCGTCATCTATCGGAATTGTTGCAGCAAAAGCAAATTGAATTAGACGGCACATTGCGTGTATTACGTTGGTTTTCAGCACAATGTAGCGACGCACAACAAGACGCTGCACAAGTTAGACTAGAAAGTGATGCTGACTTAGTGAAAATTGTCACTATGCATGCGTCGAAAGGGTTGGAATACCCCATCGTGTATATGCCTTTTGCAACCACATACAGAGAGGCTAGCGATGTGGTTTATCATGACAATCAAAAGCTTGTATACAGTGTATTACCTGACGATGAGCAACGCGCCCTGGCCGAAAAAGAACGTCTTGCTGAAGATATACGTTTACTTTATGTTGCTGTTACACGTGCAATACATCATTGTGATATTGGCCTGTTTAATATTGCAGCCGGGCGGACCAAAAAACCAGGCATAAATCACACTGGGCTCGGTTTTGTATTGTTTGGTACACAGCCATTTGTAAACGCTCAGCAGTGGCACGAGCAATTAGTGCAGTTTTGTACAGCACATCCAGATATGGCATGTGATTTTATTGATGGTACAGAGGATATTGAAAAAATAGGCGTTCAGGTTGAACAGCACAACGCGCTACATGTTAAAAACGTAAAAACCAAAATAGACAGGCAATGGCGAGCGACCAGTTTTAGTCAACTAAGCTATCAAGCACACAATGATGAGCGGCCATTAGGCGCGTTAGATGAGAATCATCAGCTTGATTTACCTGAGCAACACGCAATGATTGAAGCGTCTGCCTATAGCTTTCCCAAAGGTGCCAAACCCGGTAGTTGTTTGCATGAAATTTTTGAGTTGATTGATTTTACACAGCCAGAGTCGCCTTCGAATTCTGCTCAAATCTCCTTATCAGACGCAGTGGAACAAAGCTTATTGAAGTATAGAATCGATGAACAGTGGCAAAAAACAACGGAGCAATGGATCTCTGCATGTTTAGAATGCACATTAAATGAAGAAACGAATCTTAACTTAGCCGCTTTGACTCCTGCGGATTGTTTGGTGGAAATGGAGTTTTATTTACCTCTGGCCCCACTGAATGCTCCAATGCTTAATAAGTTACTGTTAGAAATAACAGGGCAAAGCAGTCATTTACAGTTTGAACAGGTTAAAGGCTTACTCAAAGGGTTTATTGATTTAATATTTATCCATAATGGGCAGTATTTTATATTGGACTATAAATCGAATTACTTGGGAGATAGTGCTTTAGATTATCAAAAAGACAACTTACGCTCCGCAATGGACGCGCATCAATATCACTTACAGTATCTTATTTATTCTGTTGCATTACATCGGCTGTTACAACAGCGTCTTCCAGATTATGACCCTAATGTGCATTTAGGTGGTGTGTATTATTTATTTTTAAGGGCTTTACCAGATGCGTCGGGCGTATTCTTTAATAAATTAACGATACCGCAATTAATGTCATTAGATGCATTGTTTTCAGAAGGAACTTTGTGATGAGCCAGTTAGACTTATTTTCCGCAGGTGGCGAGCCTGAATGTGTTATGGACCATGGTCTCTATCTGAACTGTTTAATTGCACAGGGGCGAATTCGCCATAGTGATATTGCACTCGCAAAGCTACTGAATAAAAACGAGACAAATGATATTTTTTATTTGATTTTATTGTTACTGCAGGCAGAGCAAAATCAGCACAGTTGTTTGGCATTTACAGATATTGATTGGAATAACCCTTTTTCTCTCGTGATGGAGCTCATGGATGAAACAATACCAATGACCCCATGGGCGTGCTCTACAGGAACGAAAATATGGCAAGGTTTAGTAAATCATCATGCTGTTGGAGAAGGCAAACCATTACAATTGTTCGCACAACGATTGTATTTGAGCCGGTTGGCAAATTATGAAGAGACTTTAGCTGAGCGCTTTAAGCAAATGCAAGCTCAGAAAATTTCAGTAGACTCTAGCCGATTAATAGCACTATTAACTGACTATTTTGGGGTGACAAACTTATCAACAGGTGAAGTTGATTGGCAAAAAGTAGCCTGTGCGATGGCTGCTACACAAGGTTTTTGTGTATTAACCGGGGGACCTGGTACAGGTAAAACAACCACAGTTACTAAGTTACTAGCGATTTTACAGTCACTATACCACCAAGCACCCTTAACAATTAAGCTGGTTGCGCCAACTGGAAAAGCTGCCGCGCGTTTAAGTGAGTCAATACTAGGCGCTAAAGCAAAACTGAACTTGATGCCTGAGGTGAGTAACTTGATCCCAGAGCATGCGCAAACAATTCATCGGCTATTGGGTGTTATTCCAAATAGTAATCGCTACCGGTTTAACGCAGATAATCAATTGCACTTAGATGTTTTGATTGTGGATGAAGCATCGATGGTTGATTTGTCTTTGCTGGCTAAATTGGTTCGAGCAATCCCTGCACATGCACGACTCATTTTATTGGGCGATAAGGACCAGCTAACATCAGTGGATACGGGAAGCGTGCTAAGTGATTTGTGCCAAGGGCTTACACTAGGGGAGCAGCCTCCTTATAGTGAATCATTGACTGCTCAGTTAAATGAATTGTGCTTTGAGGGGCAAACGTATTTACATCCACGAGAGAGTGAATTTTGCTTGGCCGATAGTATTGCATTTTTACAAACAAGCCATCGATTCGATAGTCATAGCGGCATTGGTCAGCTCGCGTTTTCGGTGAACAATAATAGTCGGGCGCAATTGTCGCATACTATAGAGCAAGGGTATCAAGATTTAGCACTGTTTGATTTAAACACGCACGAATATACGGCATTAATCATACGTGCAGCAATGCAATATCGCACATACCTAGAACTCATGCATCAAGGTGCCAGCCCTGTGGATATTCACCATGCGTTTGGTCAGTATCAATTACTAGCAGCTGTAAAGGAAGGGCCATATGGCGTTAAAACATTAAATAAGCGTATTGAGCAACAGCTATCCTCTCAAGGTCTTATTAATCCTAGCGGCCGTTATTATGCTGGTTTACCGATAATGATCACGAAAAATGATTACCAGCTAAAATTGTTTAACGGAGATATTGGAATTTTACTACCCGATGAGGAAGGGCAATTGAAAGCGGTTTTTATTGACGAACAAGGCGAGCATCGTTCATTTTATCCTGCAAGGTTACCGAATCATAGTAGTGTATTTGTGATGACGATACATAAATCTCAAGGGTCTGAATTTAGCCATACAGCCATGATATTGCCGCCAAAGCAACGGGCCTCTAGAGGTATAAATCGGCAGCTTGTTTATACTGGAATAACGCGTGCAAAGCATAAGTTTGAGTTGATCGCTCAGCCAAAGGTGCTGCATATGGCAATGGCTAAGTCTGTTTCTCGGTGTTCGGGCTTACGTGAGAGGTTGCTAGCTCGTTAAATTAATGATGCAAACTTGTTTTTTCTGATGTGTGTTCTACATTTAACGGTAAGTCACTGTGACGAATTAGATTGTGCAATGAGTGTTTATCTGAACCCCTTGCCCCCGGATCCACTGCCCAGTGGTTTTATAATTACCGCCATGCTCTAGTTGTGCGTGGCGGTATTTTTCTGTATTTAACCTCAGGTTTGGATAAGGGTTTTGGAATAGAAAATGTTTTGAAAACAAACTTACGTACAATCCAATGATGATATTTTGTTCAATATCAAGGCGCTTTTATGCAGTAATAGCGGGCTATTACAAATGAAAGCAACACCGAGAGTGAGAAAAATAGCTTTATTGGGCAAATTCGCTTATCCAGAGCTGAGGTTATTTATTGTACCGGCATCAATAGCGTGAATTATTTTTTAAATAGTCAGTTGCTAAATTAGTTAAAGATTCAACGCCTATGGAGAGTGCTTTTTCGTCAATATAAAAGTGCGGAGAATGGTTACTTGCAGAGAGCGTGGGGTCCTGTTCTTTAGGGGTTATTCCCAAGAAAAAGAATAACCCAGCGGTTTCTAATGCATAGTAAGAAAAATCTTCAGCACCGGTAATTAAATCCATTTCGATGACATTTTTGTCACCGACGGCTTTTTGTAATGTCGGTAACATCTGTGCTGTGAGTTTTGGGTCGTTAATTGTTACGGGGTAGCCATGGTCGATATGTGTATGAGCGACAGCACCCGCAGATTCAGCGACTAACCGAGCAGTATTCGTCAATCGCTTTTTAATGTCTTTACGCATGCCCTGGTCAAAGCTGCGAATGGTGCCGACCAGCTCAACATGATCAGGAATAATATTAGAGCGGATCCCTCCATTAATGGCGCCGAATGAAATAACAGAAGGCGCTTTGGTAACATTGATTTGTCTTGACGCAATCGTTTGAGTCGCCATGATTATTTGCGCAGAGGTTACAATAGGATCAACCCCATTCCATGGGCGAGAGCCGTGTGTTTGTATTCCTTGTACTTTAATTGTGAATGAGTCTTCACTGGCCATGAGAGGGCCACTTCGGTAGCCAATTGTGCCGGTATTTAGTCTATTCGTGACATGAAGGCCAAATATAGCATCCGGTTTATTTTCAGCGAAAATGCCTTCTTTGAGCATGAGCTCTGCACCACCTTCTTCGTCGCCAGGAGCACCTTCCTCTGCGGGTTGGAATATAAACATAACAGAACCAGACAGGTGATCTTTTTGCGCAGCTAACCGGCTGGCTACACCCATTAAAATAGCGACATGTGCATCATGACCACATGCATGCATAACCCCCACTGTTTGCCCACGGTATTGTGTCGTTTGTTTTGATGCAAAAGGGAGCATCACAAGCTCGGTAATGGGTAAGGCATCCATATCGGCTCGTAGCGCAATAAGTGGCCCTTTATTTTTACCGTGTAGGATCGCAGTAACACCGGTGTGTGCAATATTGGTTTTGACTTCTAAGCCTAGGTTTCTTAGATGGTCTTCAATGTACTTGGCGGTTTTATACTCACGATTACTCAGTTCTGGGTATTGATGTAGATGACGACGCCATGTGATGACATCATTATTAATCTTTTCTATTGATTTAAGCTCACTCGCGTGTGTTGTGTTAATGAAACCTGTTAACAGGGCTAAGAAAATGACCGTTAATAATGACCACATATAAATATTCCTATTGTTATTCTTGTCATTTTAAATACGAAACTTTTATTAACTTACAGTGAGTTGAGCGTAATTCAAGTAATTTGCGTTAAAGCCACAATTGACAAATTCAACGATGTATGGTTTAACGAATTAAAGTATTAACTCAAAAGCACAATAACAATGAAAACTCTTTTAGAACATCTAAGCCAGTATGCACACTACCATCGTGATGTGAGAAATATAGCGACCCACTTTGTGGGTGTGCCTTTAATTGTATTGGCGGTTATTTGGCTATTATATGTTCCCATTTTATCCTTGCAAAGCATAGTGTTAACACCTGCTTTGTGTATCTCTATCATAGTGAGTCTTTTTTATTTAAAACTAAATATCGTACTCGGTATTATCATGTCTGCTTTATTGTTCTGTGGGTATATTGTCGCAGAGTATTACTTTTATCTATTAAGTGACGGTCTATTTTTGTTTTATACTTTAGGTTTTCTATTTTTTATTGTTGGTTGGGGGATTCAATTTGTTGGTCATTACTTTGAAGGTAAAAAGCCTGCTTTTGTAGATGATTTAATGGGGTTAGTAATAGGACCTTTATTTGTTGTTGTGGAAATGCTCTTTAAATTAGGCTTATTTAAAGAGCTTGAAAAAGAAATAATATCAATTTCAGGCCCTTACCGAGGAGGCTCATAAGCTTATGCACTATTTAGTGCATATTGAATTTTAAATGGTGATGCGAGTTTCTAATTTACGGCCTTTGATGATCGTAATATCTTGGCTATTTAAGCGAACTCGCCCATTACTTGTTTCAATTAAATACGCAAGCTCTGGGTTTACCTCACCACCGGCATCACAGAGCTGCTTTCTTGCTCTATGTACCATGATATTCATATGATTCATTTGCACACCAAGTGCTTTGACTAATTCTTCACGGTATAGCCAACCCTGTTCATCCAAGTCGTTACCGGCACGTTTGTCTTGTATCCGTGTTCTAGCAAGTAATAGCAGTAAATAGTGATGGGTACGAGTGCCCAAATCAACACTCTCACCACTTAGTTCTACAGAAAGTTGTGTACTTTCCTCATCTTGACTGACGTTGAAGGTTAAGCCACAAGGTTTGACTGTGGGTTGATTATCAAGATGCTTCGTCATAGCGGCCGTACTAGCTGAATAAAAGAGCCATTGATCGTTAAAGGCGCTTACTAAGCCACCATCAATTAATGCTTGGCGATCATTGGTATTCAGATCTTCTAAAAACCAATAATTTAATACATTGTCAAAATAGATAATATGTGTAGGGTCGTCCGAATTAGGCAGTAACGCCTGGTCTTTTACCTCAATGACCTGTTTGCTATTGGTTTGTGACACTAAGTATTGGCAATCATCGCTGAGATTGGCCACAACATATGAGTTTTGTCCTTGTGCTGCAAAGTCAATTTTGTCATTTTCACATAGCTGATAAGGTAGGTTTTTATCTACTTTTTTGTCATTAATCCATATACCATTGGTACTTACATCTCGAATGAGCCACTTCCCTTGTGCTAACTCAATTATTGCATGATGTCGAGAAACACCTGGTTGGTCAATTAACGTATCAACATTAAACTTGTAGCGTCCAATTGTGTGGTAGCTCTTCAGGTATATCTTTTCTAATTTGTGTTCATCTATGAGGTAAGCCATTCATATTCCTTAAATGTTCGTCTACACCACGTTTATTCGGACTATAAGTTAATTTGATATTCTACAATATTTTTCATTTAAAAACATATTAGTAGAGTCCCTTAGGTGATTTTAAAAAAGACCCACATTGAAAGTGGGTCCCATCATTGAGGGAAGCTGCTAATTAATCTCTGAGTTAACAGTGGTTAATGAGCATGTTCGCGGTAAAAATCATAATACTGAATTGCATTGTTTTTTTACCAATCGAATTTGGGCATAAATTCGATTGAACGATCATGATTTTAGAATGTTTTTTATTACTTTGCTATTACACAAGATTACACCGTTTAAATATTGCCCTCCTTGCACTATTGCTGCTGGTGAACCATATTTTTAAGAGCGTTGTTTAATGTGAAAATAAAAGAGGTTTTTATGGGTGAGTATAATAAATTAGAGACCGTAAAGCTTGAAGGAAAATATCTATTTTGTGATCAGTTTGATTCTCAGCGTTTAGAGTTGTCAAGCAGTGCGGTTAAAGTGATCACTGACTTCACGCGTAGAGTACCTCAGGTCGTACTTAAAGATGTGGATATTGATCATGCTCTGTATATGATGGTAAATGGCCATGTCCGCTCGAAATTAGTTGTAGATCATGATGATACATTTTTAGGAGTAATTAATTCCAAAGATTTGACGGGAAGAAAAGTGCTCAGTGTTGCCCAACAACGAAACCAAGCTAGAAGTGATTTAACCGTTGAGGATTTGATGACGCAAAAATCAGATTTACAAGCAATGTCGTACTCAATGGTGCAAACAGCAAAAATTGGTGATGTAATAGAAACATTAAAAGAGTTAGGTCATCAACATGTGCTGTTAGTGGATGAGGAAGGAGGGTTACGGGGGATGATTTCCGCCAGTGACATTGCGAGATCGCTGCATATTCCGATTAATATTTTACAAAAAGCGCATTCATTTAAAGATATATTCTCGATAATCTATGCCCATCAAGAAATGATTGCTTAGATTCAGGCTGGAAACCCAACCTAAATCAGCAAGTAGATTAACGTAGATTAACTAAGAAATTCAGTGCACCTTTTATTGCAGCTACTTGTCCATCAATACACGATTGGGGTGTTGCTTTCAGGCTATCTGGGTATGCTTCGGTGGTTGTCACATAGGGGGCATCTGTGACACCCATACACAATCCAAGTTTGGTACCGTCGTAGTTAATAACACCTTCTTGCTCAATAGGCACGCCAATTAGCTGTTTATTTTCATCCGCAGGTGCAATATGCGTTACTTTAGCAACTTCATCAATGATGGATTTTTGAAAGCTGGGTTCTGGTTTTTGAGTGTGACCAACTAAATAAAATCCATCAGGAATATTCCAATTGTGATTTGTTATACCATCTCGAGCAGCTAAAGCAGGGCGAAATTCGGAGTTATCTGTATCTGTTGTCTCGTGCAAGTCGATATGGCAAATAATATTATTTTGAAATTGTGCTAGATAGTCAGCTGCCAGCTTTGATTCTTGTGCAGGGCTGCCATTAAAAAATGATCTATTAGGGTCTATCGCGTCTGGGTTCCAACGATTAATTGTTTCGTAACCCCAAGGGCTTAGACAGGGGAGGACAATGAGGTTAAATGTTTCACTATAATGATTACCGTACTGTTCCAGAAACTCTAGCGCACCGTGCACACCACTGGTTTCATAGCCATGGACACCACCGGTGATTAAAATGATTTTTTTGTCTGTAGCCCAGTTTGGTGATTGAATAGCAAATAGGTCAAATACACGGTGTTCGTAGGATAACGAACCGTATTGTGACACGTTAAATCTAGCGCTTAATTCTGATATTTTGGTAACAACATCTGCATCGTAGCTGCGTTTCATGGATTGCGCTTGTAACCACGACTGTTTTTCTGAAGTGCCCCAGGGGGTACCGACTGTGCCAATAGAATAAGGTTGTGACATGTGATGTCTCTTTAAAGTTATTATTGTGACTGATCCTATTGGCTTTATCGTGCTTAGGCAAATAATCTAGGCTAAATAACCAAGTTGTTTTAATTTGATTTTTTGATTTTTCGCAGGTTTAAACCCTAATAAGTAAATAGACTTATTATCTGTAGATACTTTGGTTACTTTAATCCCCAATCTGGTTTTTACTTTAACATGTGTAATTGTTTCAGATGGAATATATCGTTGAGCGCCAAAGATGTTTACATAGGACAAGCCATTATTGCAAAAAAGAACATGTCTTTGCCCTGTTATTGCTAAAGTGAAATTGATAGTAGCGATCATTATTACGATAATAGAAAGTACCATTTGTCCTTTGAATAAAAGGCTTAATGTACCACCTGATAAATTTAACGATATGATATATATTGAAAAAGAGAGAATGCCTACGATGCAATAGAATGCGAAATTCACTTGTAATTTGAGTTCTTTCATTGAACACTTATTCCTATTTTAATGGGCCTTTTTGTTGAGGTTGTGCAAGATATTGAAACAAAATGGATGAAATATGAAGTTAGTAAAAAATAGTGAAATTTTAATTGGGGGGGAGTTTAGCCATATTTTTCAGTATAAAACAAAGGGCTTGGTTTTATTTTAGAATTATCGACATTAATCTTAGCTAAGATATGTTGCATTTAATGAATCAACATTTCTTCTGTTAATAAATTTCATTAAAAGAACAAGTATTTAACATGAATTTAAACTAAAACGATAAATAATTAAGAGTGATAATTTGTTATAAGAAACTCATATTATGACTTTATTACAGTATATAGTTGTATTATATGAGTTTTATTTGATGAATCTGAATTCATGTGCCGTATGAAAATTAATTGACGTTGCTATTTTTCAAACATGAAATAATCAAACGTGACAAGCTTCTCACTTTCAAATAAGGTAAAGAGGTATCAACGACCTTATAGAAAGGAAATCAAATGAAATTTGAGCAGCTATTAAGTCATTTTGACAGTGGTATTTGTGTAGAGCAATTGCAGAAAGAGTCTCTATTGGATTTGGCGTTACTCTTTGTGGGAGTTGACGGCGTTATTTCTGACACCGAACTCGCAGTTGTTAAAAAATGGGCTGAAACATTAAGTTGGAACTCATCTGTAAAACTTGATAACTATATTGTAGATATGACCGGAAAGTGTATTTTAGCGGTTAAAAATGATGATATCGAGGCATTTATTCAACATAGAATGAAGCACATCGTTGACAAACCAATGCGTGAGCTTGCTGTTAAGCTTGCCCATAAAGTCATTGCAGCAGATGGAAAAATAGATAGCAATGAATTGGCGGCAATGTCTCTACTTGAAGAGCAAGTTTAAAATATGGGTACGAATTAAATTTGAGTTGTGATTGTTTACATGTCAAGCGTAGAAAACAGCGAGCCAAACTGTCGCTTGGTTTAGTGCTGTATGGCTTACTTTGTGTTTTGTATGTGCTGGAATATTTAGGTAGTCGCCCTTGTTTAAGGTGACAGACTGTCCACACTCGAATTCAATTGTGCCAGAACCTTCTAGCACCATGACCCATTCATGTTCAGTTTGATTGTACCAGCCACTATTGGGCGACGTTTGCCCAAAAGATACAATACGTTCGATGCGGGTCTGTTTTGTCGCAATGAGCTCTTCAAAGTGCTCTTTGGTTGTGTTGATGGGTAACTGAGATAATAAGTTGTTCATAATATATGTTGCGTAACACCTGTGAATACTAGATAAAATATCAATACATGCGTAAGAATTCCAATATAAGTTGGGAATTTATGAGAAAGAGCGCGTAATTCGCTTCTTGTGCTAGATTTAAACAAAGTGTGACTTTACCTTGAGTATCGAGGTATTGATTTGTTACTATGTTGCTAGGTTTTATGGGGGGGTGCTATGAATAGTATAATTAATAATAATATCATTACGAGTCGGTTTGTTCGTGTAAATGGTGTTATGAAAAAAGTTCGTATTAATGGCGCTGATGATGCGTTTGAAGCTGCTTTGAAAGTAAGGAATGGTCGCAAGAAGCAAATAGAGCAGGAGCTTTTAGTACATGGTCTCACAGGCTAATACCACCTCCCACCCACAATACAATCCGATATTTGAAAAGTTAGTGATTAGTACCAATGAAGATTCGAAATATCGACTTATTGGAATGCTGGCTTATGCAGACTACAAACTAGAAAAATACCAATGGAAAGAGCATTACAGACAAGTCCATAATGATACCAGTGTGCCCCCTGAAATGGTGGCAAATTTCCTACTCAATTATCATGACGCCAAACTAAAAAAATTGGTAAATGATGCGGAGGCAACCTTTTTATCATTTGCAGAGCACTACGCAGAGCAGCGTATCGCTGACTTATATAATGAGTTGAAGGATGATGTTGTTTCTAAAACAGTAAAAAAAGAAAGCCAATTGATCCAAGATACAATCAAGGAAAGTACTGATGGCTGGTTTTCGGTGGTATTAAAGGGAGCATTAGGCTCGGCGCTCTTTGCTATGTCGATCTTTATTTTTTCAGTATTGTTTTCAGTTGCCAAACCGAGTTCTAACTATGGCAAACTCATTCAGTTTATGATTGGTGGTGAAGAGTACGTTATTTTACCAATGAATGATTGTCGATTAACTGACTCAAGTAAGACATGCCCCTAGAGGCCCAAAACAGATTCAAAATAGTACAGCATCACTAAATATACTGTACGTTAGTTTTAATTATTAGCACTCACATGCCCAAAATGGCCCGCCCGTTTCAGATACGGGAGGTCGACATGCACGACGACTTGCACCACCAGCAATCTGTAGTGTAGCGTCGTTTGGTAGACTATTTTTTGTTGATAAGTTTTTGAGTGGTGCTTTTTTTAAATTAAGCTTCATATCATTTCCTTGAAAAATTTTATTAGTCTTATTTATTTCATACAGTTGAAATATTCAACTGTAATAGTATTGATATCAGCTTAAAAAAGCATTATTCAAGCTATTTCATTAAATATACAGACCAAAAAATTCGCTTACTGATCTATATATTCATTGTGAATAAGTACTTACTAGGGCTGTGTGTATTGCAAATGCGGACTAAGATTTTCAGTTTATGGATAATACTCATTAAGAAAGATTTAATACTAATGTAAGATCCAGAATGAATTTTTTAAATATAAAGTAATTTTAAATATTTAGTGTACGTATAACCTTATCGTGTATTTCACAGCTTACATGTTTCTATTTCATACCAAGTTTTGTTAAACGAAAGCGCTACATTATTTAGGCGCCGTTACTATGAGAACGGCAGCCATGCAGGTTTTATAATGTGGCTAACAGATGCAACGGTAGATGAAAAAGACGTAACAACATTAAGAAAGGCACTTAAAGATAGTAAGGGCTCTGGTAACTTTAGAAATCTGTTTTTACACTCACCTGGGGGAGATAAAGACGGTATGAAGTTAATACCCGTGTCTGAAGTGGCAGCTAAGGATGAATTCTTAACAATTAAAAATATGAGCCGTGATGATCAGTTGGGCTCTCATAGAGTACCACCGCAATTGATGGGGATTGTGCCTGGTAATGTTGGCGGGTTTGGTGACGCAGCAAAAGCAGCTGAAGTATTCGACGCCAATGAAATGGAGTGTATTAGATTGTCGCTGTTATCAATAAACGATTGGGCTGGTGAAGAGATCATACGATTTAGAGATTATAAGTTGGCAACCAATGCTGAATAACTGATAAGGATCCAGTAAGCAAGCATGACCACCTACGGGTGGTTTTTTTGTGTCTGTAATCTATTGGGATTCTCACCCAGCGCGCGCCGTTATACCCACGCCACGTCTGCGCGCTTTATGCGTTGAAAATAATGCAGTTATGCAAGTCCTCAATTATAAGCAATAGCTGGGGCTGTAGACCCGTATTGATGGCCAATTAGCAACGCAAAAAAACGCAAAAGTAAGAAGCCTATACAGCAAGCAAAAGCTAGATGGTTCTTCCAGTGAACAGGGGAGGCCTTCGGAAAAAGGTAACATTGGTTATGTGGTGGTTTTGTAAGGCTTAACATTCTGATTTTAAATAGAAAAAAGGTAACCATTAAAAGGTAATTTTAGGTAACCTAAAAGGTAACATTTGGTTATGTACTTGAAATTTATGAGATTTTAATAATGAAGATATTACTATTTAAAAAGGTAACATAGTTACTCTTTAGTTACCATAAATGTTACCTTTTTTGCTTTTATAAAAGCACAGTAAAATCAGTTGGTTAAAGAGTTTATTTAGAAAAGGTTACCAATGTTACCTTTTTCCGAAGCCTCCCCTGACTCATGGAGGTCTATATAAGCGGATGGAAAATATACATTACTTACTGCAGGTAACTTAATTGCTTTTGAGTCAACCTGACTGCTGTGTATATTGAAGTGTTTTATGACTGAGGTTTTGAACGTATTTTGCACTAGGTGTAGATTAGGAAGTTATGAAAGTGACTTAAGTGTTTGAATTGGAGAAGAAAGATTGGTCGGTATGGCAGGATTTGAACCTGCGACCCCTGACACCCCATAAAAATTAACTGTGTTCAAACGTGTACAACCATGCCCAAACGTGACCTATCGTGATGTATCTAAATAAAGCCTAACTTATTGCCGTTGCTAATAATTACACTGTAAATTATACATAATGAAGCAACGTGATGAATCGTGAGTTAAAACCAGTTGGTGCGATAACTGTGCGATAAATTTATTAGCTATGTGTTAGGTGTGCGATAAATGGCGTCAATTAAAGTAAAATTAACAGAGTCGGTGATCAAAAATATTCCATTAGAGATCACCCGAATAACAGATACTGAGCTATCAGGTTTTTATCTTAATGTTGGCAAGCCTAACAAAGAGGGAAAGCGTTCTTTAGTTTACTACCTTTATTATCGATTAGGTGGTCGAGGTTCAAAAGAAAGACGTTTAGCATTAGGCCGTGCGCCAGCCTTGAGCGTTGTTAAAGCTCGTGAGCTAGCAAAACAATATATTGGTGATGTAGCGCGCGGTATTGATGTATTCCTTGAACAAAAAGAAAGAACCAAAGCTCAAAAACAAGAAGCTGAAGCGCCAACGGTACAAGAATTAGCTACAGAGTTCCTAGAGCGCTATATCAAGGTTAATCGTAAAGACCCAATAGAAATTGAGCGTATGTTTGAAAAAGACGTGCTACCAGCGATAGGGGGCGTTAAATTAAAAGACATTACCCGCCGAGACATTTTAAGCAAAGTATTAGACCCAATTACCGACAGAGGTGCAGGCACTCAGGCGAATAAAACCCTTTCAATTCTTAAACAGATGTTCGACTTCGCCGTTGAACGCGATTTAATGCAGGGCAACCCTATAAGTACTGGTAAGAAAAAGAGCGTTGGTGGTATTGAAAAACCGCGTACACGCGCTCTTGAATTTGAAGAGCTGATACAAGTGTTTGAGCGCTTACCTAAACTCGGTGTAAGCACCCAAGTGCTCTATGCGCTAAAGTTTATTGTTCTTACCGGCTGTAGGCCGATAGAGGTTACGGGTGCGCAGTGGCAAGAATTCGACTTTGATAAAATGATGTGGACCATTCCTGCCGAACGAGTAAAGCAAAACAAACGCGGTGAACGAATACACAAGGTGCCAATTACTCAAAATATGCTGATTATGCTTGATGAACTACGCGCTTCATTTTGTCATTTAGGTTCAAAATATGTTTTCCCAAGCACGACATGTATACATGCAGAACCAAGTGAAAAACCCATTGACAGACACTCACTCTCAAGGGCTGTCAATCGCAAGCAGAAAGAGTTAGGAGTACCTAAGTTTGTGCCCCATGACCTTCGCCGAACAATGGCTACACGGCTTGGTGATGATGATATTGGCGCTGATCCGATAGTGGTTGAGAAGATACTTAACCACCAGTTACAAGGGATGCAAAAGGTTTATAACTTACAGGAGTATATGGAGAAAAGAAGTAAAGCACTTATGGCTTGGGGAGACAAGCTTATTAACGAATGACCTCTTTACCGAAAATGTGATCAACTAGCTTTTGCTAGTTAGGCTGGCTACTAAGCAAACAACTATTACTTTTATTTAAAATTAACGGGCATTAATGGAAGAAATAGATTGTAAGGAGGATCAAGCCTGGTATGATTGCCTAGCTTTTAATTGATTGTATTTGTAGTAATGGAAACTGGTGAAATTCTCGTAATTGATTTGTTCGCTGGCCCAGGTGGGCTGGGTGAAGGCGTATCTTCTTGTGTGCATGAAAATGGCAACAAGCCTTTTCAAATTGGCATGTCTGTAGAAAAAGAACCTTCAGCTCATAGAACGCTTACGACACGAGCTTTTTATCGAAAAATCTGTGAACGAGAAAATGGCTCAGATAGTTATAATGCATATTTAAACGGGCAAATCACACGAAACGAATTGTTTGAACGTTTCCCTAGTGAGGCGCAGGAAGCACAGCAAGAAGCCTTGTTTACACCTCATGCATTAGGTGAGCATAACACTGTTATTCACGAACGTATTCGTGAACTTGTGGCAGCTCATGGTAACCGCCCTAAAGTTGTTATTGGTGGCCCTCCTTGCCAAGCATACTCATTGGCTGGACGTTCTCGTAATGCTGGTATTTTGGATTACAAAGCTGAAAAAGATCATCGACACTTTCTGTATAAAGAATATTTAAAGGTGATTTCTATCGCTCAGCCAGACGTTTTCGTAATGGAAAATGTGCGTGGTATTTTATCTGCTAAAGTCGATGGCGAGATCATGTTCCCTAGAATTTTAAAAGATCTAAGAGCTCCTGGTCGAGTGACAAAAATTGCTAGTCCTAGATACAAAGTGTTTTCATTGGTAGCCGAAGCTGAATACCCAAATAACCCTTCATATGATGACCCATGTGACTATCTAATTAGGTCAGAAAACTACGGAGTTCCTCAAGCTCGTCACCGCGTTATTCTACTCGGTGTTCGTGAAGATATTTCAAGAGTGCCAAGAACGTTAATGCCACGAGAACAGCAAGTCATAGTAGAGCAAGTGATTGCTGATTTACCTGTATTAAGAAGTGGCTTTTCTAAGCGTAAAGACGATGTAAAAGAGTGGGAGAAACAAGTTTCAAAAAATGCTACGCGAGTGAAAAGGTTACTCAAAAGGCAATTTTCCGAGGCGGGTAATTTAGATTTAAAACCACTAAAGAACCTACCGAGAAGTGCTTCTCTTCCTGTTAATCATCCAGTAGCGATGCCCGAGTATTTGGTTGAATGGTATAGAAATAACCAACCGACTTGCGTGTTAAACCATGAAACTCGAGGGCATATGGAAAGTGATCTACTTCGTTATGCATATAGTGCGGCATATACTAGACTCAGTAAAGGTATCTCTCCAAAATCGAGAGATTACCCTCCTGAGTTAGCGCCAGCTCATGAGAACTGGAATACAGGAGCGCATGCGGACCGTTTTAGAACTCAAGCAGCAAGCAAACCATCGACCACAGTAACAAGCCATATCTCGAAAGATGGACATTATTTTATTCATTATGACCCTCAGCAATGTCGTAGCCTAACAGTACGTGAAGCTGCTCGATTACAAACATTTCCAGATAACTACTTGTTCGAAGGTACGAGAACTCAGCAGTATGTTCAGGTCGGAAATGCCGTGCCACCTTATTTAGCACAGCAGATAGGAAAAGTCGTTATGAGGTTACTTGAAAGTTAACTCTCTTCTAGAGTAGACTGGCGCCAATACAAATAAACTAGCTACAGGATTAGCATGGCAGATACTCTCATTCTTAAATTTGACCCAAATACTATTGAGCATTTGGGTGTTTCACTTTATTCAAAGCTCCCTAGTGTTTTATCAGAATTACTCAGTAACTCTTGGGATGCCGATGCAGACACCGTAACTATCGACTTTGTAGAAAGTGATGAAAGTAAAGAAATCATCTATGTAGATGATGGAGAGGGAATGACCTTTGATGAATTAAACAATAAATATCTCGTTATCGGTAGAAATCGACGTCGTGAAACTCTACAGCAGACTAGCTCTAAAGGTAGACCTGTTATTGGTAAGAAGGGATTAGGAAAGCTTTCTGTATTTGGTATTTGTGATGAAATAGAAGTCGTTTCGATAAAAAATGGTTTAAAAAATCATTTCATTATGAATCTTCAAGAAATAAAAGATAGCCGAGGTAATGAGTATTCTCCTGAACTTATCGCATTCAACGAGCCAACAGCAATTCCACCTGGAACAATAATCAAGTTGAAACAAATTCGAAGGAAAAGCAGTTTCAATCTTGATGACATTGCTCTTAGTTTATCTAAGAAGTTTATTATCTTTAGCGAAATGGATACACGAATTACAAAAAATGGTGATCCAGAAACTGAGGTCCACATCACAAATGACTTAAAGTTTCAAACTCTTAACACTGAGTTTGAGTGGACTTTTCCTGATAGTAAGTATGATGAAAACTATACTCATTGGCAGAAAATGAAAGGCTCTGTGATCACCCTCAAAACACCGGTAAAAGATACTGAAATGAGGGGCATTTATCTCACATCGAGAGGGAAAATTGTTAATGTAGCAAGCTTTTATGGTGCTCGAGATAATGATCTTTTTCACAGTTATGTCACAGGGTACCTAGAAGTTGATTTTATCGATGACTTTGATGATGACGTGATATCAACAGATAGACATTCGTTAAATTGGGAGCATGAAGAAACAAGGGAACTGCAAACATATCTTCAAAAAATAATCAGGTTGGTAGGCAGGGAATGGCGTCCTAAAAAGGCAGCTGCAAAACTAGATGCTGTAGAAGCCAAACATCAAATTAACTTAAATAGCTGGAAAGATAAACTTCCAACATTCGAGAAAGAGCTTGGAGAAAAAATAATAAATCCGATCCTTGAAAACACTAATATCGATGTTACTGAATCTGCGGAACTCATCAGTTCTGTAATGGGGAAGTTTGACAATAAAGCTTATAAAGAATACGCCTCTAAAATAGCCGATATTTCTGAAACTGGTGATGATATACCTATGTTATTGCGTTTGATGGATGATTGGAAGACTATAGAGGCAAAGCAATACCGTGATTTGGCAATAGCTCGAGTTGAAGTGATTAACCAATTTGAGCGATACTTGACGACAAATACTAGGGAAGTGCCTACTCTACATGATTTTTTCAAAAAGTTCTCATGGTTGTTGGACCCTCGTATATTGGAGTTTAAGGATGAGGTTACATACTCTTCATTATTGAAAGAATCTTTCCCTGAAGATGAGTTGGATGAAAGTAATAAGCGAATAGATTTTTTATGTAGCAATGCTCTTGGCGAGATACTTTACGTAATCGAAATAAAGAGAAGCACCTATAAAGTAGACTTAAAAGCGTTGGAACAAGCATATCAATATGGGGCATTTTTGAAACACAAATATGCTTCAGCAACAGGGTTTTCAAAGGTAGTTTGTTTTGTTGTCGGAGGGGAGAAAAACTCTGACGATTATATGTTCCAAGAAAAAGAAGCTACTTATTTTCAGCAAGGTTCAGTATTTGTAAAAACTTATCGTGAACTACTGGAGCAGTCTAAAGAGTACCATAAGGAGTTCATGGGTGCTTATAAAGAGTTTAATAGCTAGAAGTGCTAAATCAATTTAGATCAAATAAACTTCTGTAATCTCAGGCCTAAAGTGCCCCATCTCTTGCGAAACGGTCTCTAAGGCCGTTTCATATTTATACCCCAAGATTTTTAACTCAACCATTCGTTCTTGAGCATAACTATGTCTAAGACCATGTGCGCCAGTCGAAAATAACAGTGCGCGGTTAGAGGCTTTAGAGAAAGAATCAGACCACTTTTTACCGCCAGCGATATCGTAACGCTGAAAGTAGTTAATTTGTCTGTCTACAACGGTTATCGGTTGCACTAAACGTTGTAGTTCTAGCCTATGGGCGAGTGTAGTTGGAATAAGCACATGGCGAATTAAGCCGCCTTTACCTTTCACGGTATATAGCTCGCCGCTTCGACCATGCCATTTTGAAGCTAGGGCAGGGCGTCTGTCTGGACATCGCTCACTAGCTTTGGCAAGTGTTAGTAACTCATGGGCGCGCAGTCCTGCTGCATAGGCGATTTGTGTAGCGAGTTGATGCTTTGCTGTTTGCCGATGTGAAATAGCCTCAGCTTGGTTTGAGGTATAAACGCGGGAGCGCTTAATTTCATCTAGTGATGACTTTACACGATAAAGGGGTTGTTTAGGCGCTAACTTACCATTTAATTGCATCATGGTCTGTATAGCTTGGCGTTCCATATCTAAGGCTTTTTGGCCAACGATTTCAGCGCGGTAATCAAGATACGTTCGAGCTTGCTCAGTCGTCATAGATTGAATGCCGTTTATACCAATATCCTTTGACCAGCTAGCAACTGTTTTTAGCGCCTGTTCGTAGTTTCTAGCTGTGCCTAAAGAGCGTATATGTTTTGCTTTGGTCAGCCCTTTGATAACGTTTTTGGCTTGTGCGCTGGCTTTAGCAAATTTAGGCATTTTTATCGAGCCACCGCTTAACAGTCGTCCATTGTACAACGATACCTTTCATGGCTAGCCAGCGTTGTAACTCAGCTTTAGTTGCACCCTCGTCATATAGTTTGCAAAGGTGAGTGCGATACTTGTCGAGCTTGGATGATTTATGACGTTTACGGGCACGTAGTTTTGTTTGCGCTTTTAATAAAGCGACTTCAGTATTTGGGTTAAAAGTCATGCTTGTTCCTTGGTTGTAAGATTAACTGGCAACAAAGTTGCTCAGCGGCATTAAAGCCTATTCGCCCCAGTTAAGCGCAACAGCGCAAGGCTCGGACTGATCTCGCCTAAAATAAAAACTTCAGATACGTGGAAGCGGCAGCAACGAAGCGCCGAATTTGAAAAGCGCCATAAATGTGGCGCGGCATGACATAAATATTAAAGCAGTGAGGGTCCTCACTACGTGTTGTCGGCAGCTGAGCAGCGCCGTTTTTCTTCAATGCCCAAAGGGCTAAATCAAGTTTAGGTTAGCGTTAAATAAGGCCGCTTTCAATCTGCAAATAAAAATCTGCGCATAAGCTCAACAAAACCAAGCCCCCCGCTATGACGCGAGCGATTTATCGCTTCGACATAGCGGGGGGCGTAGCCCCTTTTAAAAGAGGAGGAAATTGCTCATGATGCCTCGGTTAAAAAGGGCTTGGTTTTTAGCAAATTTGCAGGCGTACAAAAACTCAATCAAACTTAAAGCTGTGATTTTTTTGGAGCTAGAAAAATGGGACCGGTGATCGTCAGTAACTTACTTTTTTGGGGTTGGTTGTATTTTTTACGGTTTGGTTTCGTCGCGTGAATAGGAAAACGTAAACTCACGACAAAAGCAAATCGTGTTTGTCTTTACTTTTCCTTCATGGTTGGAACACCATATTTCAACAGAATTGTAATAGCTTCGTGAGCTGTAAAACTCCCAGTTGGACTTGCTAATTTACCGTTGGCTTTGCCCGCTTTAAACACACCTTTATATCTGACCAATTTACCTTCATATGCTTGAGTAAAACCGGCTATCACTTCATCTGTATTTTTTTCAGATTGATAGTCGGGATAAAAGTTATGATCAATTGAATTTTCAATAACATAATACTCATAGCTATCTCGGTCGGTAAATAGCTTCCAACTTTCAAAATCGACCTTTATGACACCAACTGTTTCGATGCATTTCCCGTCAAATAACTTGGGGTTTGCTATCAAACGATATATCGATATGTTCTCACATGCGAATGAGTTAATAGAAAACACGGATAATATTGTTAAAGCAAGTTTTTTCATCAGATGGCAGCATCAATTTTAGTAGGCTATAAATTATCACGGTACTGGGTTATTTGTATCGCAAGTTCATCCTCTTCACAAAACAAAAAGGCAGTTGGTACGTCTAAAACTTTAGCGAGTGCTTTGACTGTTTTAAAATCAGGCGAATGAACACCTTTTTCATACTGGTTCATTCTTGCAGACGCTGAGAACTCGTCCATTCCTGCAAAAATACCTAACTGTTTTTGAGATAAACCTTTCCTCTTTCGTGCTTCTTTTAAGCGCTTTGGAAAGGGCGACTCGTCATTTGTTTTCATCGGAAATTAATTAATGCTTGAAAACTAAGAGTCTCTTAGCTTTAATGGTATTCTGATACTCAGGAATCCTTAGTTTTAATGTGAGAGGTTAAACTATGTTTTTAAAAGTATTGAAAGCAACCGCGTTAATAGCGCTTGAAGTCATGATCGATGACGATAAAAAATCAGACCAAGACAAGTTTATTGATGAGCACAGTGATGGAATGGGTAACGTAAACTTTTGTGGTGACGAATATACTGAGCAAGAAGCCCGGGAGGCTGACGATAGAGGAGAGTTTTATTATTAAAAGTTATATCTTCTTTAAGTTGTAAAGAGGGCTGAAATATGGATTGGTTTAGCCCTTTAGCCTCTTTAAGCTAGACAAAAGATGCTACTCCTTTGCAAGTTCATCGTTTTCAGCCTGTGTTTTATTTGGTTTTCTCTCTTTAGACCAGGATAAGACAAGATCTTTGGCAACTATGTGTTCTAGCTCTCCAATTTTTATGAAGTAGTTTTCACCTAGGCTAGATAAGATAATAACGTCTTTATAGATGCAGAAATCGATTGATTTGCTAAAAGCGTGCAGGTTTTGGGCTTTTAAATAGTTACATGCTTCTTTTTTCAATGTTAGGGTTTTGACTTCAAAGTTACCAAATCCATAGAGCTTTATTACTTCTTTGGGGATTGTGGTGATTGCATTGAAACTGAATAAGACAATTAATAGGGTACATGATGAAATAATTCCATAGAATATAAATGCAGAAATCCTATTCGGTCTCATCGCGACTATCGTATTTATACCTAATATTGTAACAATTGCGATAATGGTCATTTCATTTAATTGTAAATCAACAGCCCCCTCTGATAATGAAGTAAGTAACAGCAGGGGATATAATGACGCTACAATGCTTATAAATGATGTCCAGCAGTATTCTATCGTCTCAACCAACTTATTTTGACCTTTTTTAGGAACTTCAAAAAGAGAAGCGATTTTTGTAGAAATGTAAGTCATTATGGCCAATAACATAATGCCTATTTCAAAAAGGCTTTCCCAATGTGGTTCCTTAACGAGAAACAAAGCTGTGAACATAGTCGCTTGTGGGAATAGGAACAAACTTGCGCAAAAGGCTTTTTTGTAATTTTCACTTTTGTTTTTATAGTGTGTACTTTCCTGAACCCTTTTCCCGAAGACTCGATACCAATATTCACCAGGTAAGATAAAAACCACTATGATTATTAAAAACAACAAAAAAGCTGTAACTGCACTTGCTCCGAAGAGCATCGTCGAAGATTGAAAATCAAAACTTGGCATGTAGCGGATATGGGCATAGTAGATGGTAAAAATCGACCCACCAAGTAGTAATATTGATGACCAAAATATGGTGCCCAAGTTGTTATAAAAGTATTCCTTTAACTTATTAATATCCATTACTTTTTCCACGTTAAGTATCGTTGCTTATTGTGGGCTAACCCAGTTCATTAAGTCTGCTGGTAGTCCAAAAGGTTGAAATAGTTTTTGGCCGAGAGGAAGCCCCGAGTATATTTCACCAATACTCTTGGGAAAGTGACTGTAGCCAGATCGTTCTAATAACTCTCTTTCTAGGTATAGATTCGCAATATAAAGCCCCGCGAGAGACTCTAATACGTTACCGAGGTTTGCTTTGGGGAAGTGTTCTCTGCGTTCATGCTTTACGCTGTTATAGTTCGACCACCAAGCAGGGGATTTACCCTCTTCAAATGTTTTCCATGGGATGTATTGCAATTCGAACTCAAAGGACTGCACTTCCTCCGCTATCAGCCCTCGTTGATTTTCTACTATCCAATGACGATAAATATTGATATTTGCATTTCTCCCCTTTTTGGCGGGGCATATATCACATATCTCTTTGAGTACCACCTCAACTTCAGCACAAATTGCAAGATAGAGTTTGGCCAGCTCTATGGAGTATGTTTTGAAATTGTCAGGGGCAAAGTGTATGTAGCGCGACAAAGCGTATACATCTGATTCTAGCGAGAGATAATAGCGCCAATGTAGATTTTGTTTCATGGTTTCCTTACGTAGCGCACACTTAGGGCTGAATATCTTTAAAGTGCACTGCCTGCTTATATTTATTTTTATCCAATTATTTACCCGGTTATCTTAAATTAGAAGACCAGTAAATTACTAGCGAAAAAGTTACTCTCAACCTCTTGATACCTCACACTCAATCATTTATATTCACAAATGCGCACATTTGCTGCGTTCCTGCGAAGGGAGTCACTTTGGTGACTGAAAACAGGCGCCTTTATGGCTGCCTTCAATACGTAAAGAGGAAGTGGATGTTGCTTATGCAATGTTCAGGTAATGAAGCAATTAAAGAATAATGCCCTTCGCTCCTTTAAACGTATTGGAGGGCTGTCATGTCATCATATCAAACCATTTCAGTTAAAGACTTAGCTGAGCTATTACAATTATCACCTCGTACAATCCACAACCGAATTAGCGCTCAATCAAAAGCGATCAAAGCTGGTGAAAACCCAGAAAGCTACCAGGTACAGCGTTTAGCACCACCTTCAATAAAGTTGGGCAAATCACGTTTGTTCATACGGGAAACCGTTGAGCAATGGCTTGCTCGTTTTGAAGGGGTGAAGATGTAAAGAAGGCGAAAGGGGTTGCTTGACCGGCGATACCCCAACCGCACTTTGCATCTTCAAATTATATGCTTGCCTTACAAGAAAGGCCACCTTTGTTGTGGCCAGAGTACGCTATTGCCTCACCAAAAGACTTTCACGAGTTAATAGATTTTCATTCACCTAAATATGTGAGGGCACTTTTTAGTCATAACCACGAATCAGGTAAAAAGATCTTTTTATTGGGAAACCGAAAGTCCGGTAAGGTCACAGATTTAAAAGCTTTTAAAAGAAAAACAACTAGGTATGTTCAAGGTGTATTGAACAGCAAAAGCGAGGCGGTTAATAACTACTATAGTCCAAACGAGTTTTATAGTTGGCCACGAGCGATAAATTTGGCTATTTTCAGGGCTAATTGGATTGATATTGATATTACTGAAAAAGTTGACGCAAGCAAGGTGCGAGAGCTTGAACATGACTTAATTGAAAAAGTTATTCAAATTTTACAAAAGAATAAGATACCACCATTTACTGGTTATGTTTGCTCGGGTTCTGGCGGGATTCACTTATACTGGATTTACGCTCCTGTTGACGCTTCTCAAATTAATAAAAAACTGTGGAAAGCGATAGCAGATATATTAATTGAAAGTTTACAAAGCATACGCGCATTATGTTACATCGACACAACCGCATCAAGAAGGGCTTATGGAAATCTGCGTATACCAGGCTCTGTTCATGGGCGAACGGGTTTACAAGCAAGGTTTTTTGGCGGTGGCCCTAAGTACCAATTTGAAGAGCTACTGAACTATCTCAATTTGGAGTCATTAAGAGATAGTTTGAGACTAGAAAAAGAATTGAGAGTTGTTAGGTTGCCAAATGAACCTAAAAGCAATAAGCCCAAACAACAAACTCAAAGGCGTTACGGTCACAACATTAAGGATTGGTGGCTCAAATGTATAAACACCCTTCAAATTCATTTTCGTAAGCAAGGCAAGGTTCCTAAAGGCAAACGTGATAAAACAGCATTCATTCTATTTGTTGCCTTGCAACATTTAAATAAAGACACTGCTTTTGAAAAGCTGGTAAAAATAAATGATGAGCTGATAGGTTTTTCATTCGAAGAGTTAGACGGACTGACAAAAACGGCAAAAAGCACTTTCTACAAATACAAAAAAGAAACACTAGCTGAATACCTAGAAGACTTACTTGACTACCGTCCTGAATACTTGTGTACGAAGCCCAAAGTTAAGCTATCAAGTGACGAAATAAAGCAAAGGCAGAAAAAAGCGGCCAAAAATACGGCTACTAAGAAGAGGCAGAGCACCCAAGAGCTTGTTGAGAGTGTATATAAAGAGCTGCTTAATGACACTGGTAAAAAGCCAACTCAAAGGCAAGTTGCGGAAAATGCAAGGCTAGGATTACGAACGGTGAAGAGGTACTGGCTTTGCCAAAGGGAAATACCGGAATTTTCAAACCAACGAAAGGTGTAATTTATTTAAGTAAGTCTTAACTTGGTCTGCCAGAAGAGATTAATAGTATTTAATCAAACCTGAAAATCGCAAAAGCTCCATGAGCGGACCTTGAAGCGAACTCGTTTATGCCCCAAAATGTGCTTAGGCGAATGCTTCAAAAGAGCGAGCTTTGGACATTAGAATACTACTTTTCAGTGATGATTTTATGTCCAGTTTTAATGAGTTGCTCCTATAGTCAGGAAAACGACCCAATCGCTCGTCTTTATCCTGAGGTAAAAGCGATAGCTACTAAATTTTAATAACACTGGCAATTAGTTAACAAGTTTGTTAAAAGTAATCTAATAAGTAAAACGAGCTACGTTGTGGTTGAAAAACGCGTAATTAGCTCGCTATAAACATGTTAACTTTCTAATTATGACCAATCATTTCCCAAAAAATAGATTTAAGCCCGCAGCATTGCTTGATGCACTTGGAACGAAAAATGTCGAATGCTTAAGTGATGACTATTTCATTGCTTTCGAGTGTATTGAGCATGAATTCGAAATTTATTTTCCCGAAATAAAAGGCAATATTCCTGAAAATTACTTTAACTTAGCTAAAAAAGTAATAGAAAACATCAACCTTCTAGATAACCTAGTTCAAGAGTCGTGTGAAAAAGAAGCATCTAAATCAAAATTTGGTGTTGAGAATTTTATGCTTGAATTGGCATTCATAAAACTAAAAGAATCTGAAGTTTGTTTTAGGTATTGGGGGCAGATTGTAAATACTGAGTGGGATGCCGTGTTTAGAATGAATGAAGGTGGGAATTGGGAAAAGGTAAATTTTTAATGATTTTAGCTGTAGATGTTGATTATGGTGAGCAAGGCGCATTAGTTGCCGGAGTGCTTTTTAAAGAGTGGTTCGAAGAGAAGGCTGAAAAAATCTTATACACTGAAATCAATAAGGTAAGTGAGTATAAATCTGGAGAGTTCTATCGACGAGAACTACCGTGTATATTATCACTTATAGAAGAACACAAGCTAAAACCAAGTGTTATTGTGATTGACGGCTATGTTAGCTTAGGAGAAAAAAGTTGTCCTGGATTAGGTAAATATTTATATGATGCTTTAAACGGAGAAACTAAAATCATCGGAGTAGCAAAAAAGCCATATAAAGATACCCCATACAATACAAATCTATTGCGTGGGAAAAGCTCAAAGCCACTATATGTAACTACCGTCGGCGTAGAGCTTGATGTTGCTAAGGGGTATATAAAATCAATGCATGGTAAAAATCGAATTCCTAGTTTATTAAAGCTAGCGGATACAGCGTGTAGAAGAAAGTTAACAAATTGATTAATCGGACAAATTTTACTGTATCGCTTTATGCATTTGCGCTCTGCGCGCATAAATCAACCCAGTAAAATTTGCCAGTTATCAAGGCGTTACAGAATAAGTACTCTAACACGTTTCTGTCCAAAAACGCGCTAGAGTGGCTGTCTGCTCCTAGCTCGAATGTACCTGTTAGGCAAAATACTAATCTAATTGCTAAAAGCATAAGGTCATATATGATCTGCCATGATTCATTGCCCGTCTATTATAACTTATTTATCTGAAAAGCTTTTATAAAATTCTATCATGAGGAAGGTAACAAAGGTGCCATTAGCTGTCTTCCTATATATCCCCCCCAATCAACCCCTAATCTAACTCAAAAAATAGAAATTAAGTTAAGATAAATATGCGATATAAAGTTAACTATAGAAGAAACCGAGTGCGAAAAATAAGACGAGAAAATGATATAACTTATTGAGTAGGGTAAAGAAAAGCTGGTCGGTATGGCAGGATTTGAACCTGCGACCCCTGACACCCCATGACAGTGCGCTACCAAGCTGCGCCACATACCGACTTGCGTTTAACTATACTTATAAAAATTTAAAAGGCAATAAGTAACTGGTTTGTTTGAACATTAATTGAGCGCAAAAGAAGTAATTGCCCACTAAGCAGGCAATTATTCATCAGTTTTACTTTTTCCAAATACCTTGAGGTAGGGTTTTCTTCATTTCTGGATGGTTGTCAGGATTAAAAACAGGGATCACGCCAGCTTTTAATTGGCTGCAATAGTCTTTATATAACCAAATCACAAATCCAGAGAGCATAAATAATGCTGCAACGTTTACTATAGCCATCATACCCATCGATATGTCTGCCATTGTCCAAATTAAACCAAGCTCACCTATTGCACCAAACATTACCATACCTAATACACAGGCTCTGAAAATCAACATACTATGTTTATACTTGGTGTTTAAAAACATGAGGTTGGTTTCAGCATAAGAATAGTTGGCGACAATTGAGGTAAATGCAAAGAACAAAATCGCAATAGCGATAAAAATCGCACCCCATTCACCCACGTGTTGCACCAAGGCTGCTTGAGTTAATGCAATGCCTGTAACGCCTGACTCTGGTACTAACTGGTTTGACAGTAAAATAAGAGCAGCCGTTGCTGAGCAGATAATAATAGTATCAACAAACACACCAAGCATTTGTACATACCCTTGAGAGGCTGGGTGGTTTGGGTTTGGTGAGGCGGTTGCTGCTGCATTGGCGGCACTCCCCATACCAGCTTCATTTGAGAAGAGTCCACGTTTGATCCCTTGGATCATCGCCTGCATCACGGCATAACCAATAGCACCGGCACCAGCTTGCTCAAACCCGAGTGCACTGTAGATGATCTGCTTGAATACTGCAGGTAATAAATCATAGTTAATAAAGCAAACATACAGTGCAACAAGCAAGTAAGCTAACGCCATCAGTGGCACAACAAGTTCGGCGAAACGCGAGATAGTTTTTAAGCCACCGAAAATGATAAAAGCAGAGCCAATAACTAACAGTACACCAACTATATGCTTAGGTATGTCAAATGCGACTTCGAATGCTGCGGCAATTGAATTTGCTTGTACTGCATTAAAGACTAAACCAAAAGCTAAGATTAAACACAAAGAGAAAAGAATGCCCATCCATCGTTTGCCTAAACCATATTCCATATAATAAGCAGGGCCACCTCGAAAGTTACCATCGCTGTCTTTTGTTTTATATAGTTGTGCGAGTGTGCTTTCTGCAAAACTGGTGGCCATACCTATTAATGCTATTAGCCACATCCAGAAAATGGCACCCGCGCCACCTAGATAGAGCGCTACAGCGACACCCGCCATATTACCGGTACCAACGCGAGCGGCTAATGAGGTACAAAACGCCTGAAAAGAGGAAATTCCTTCACCAGCTCCCGTACGGCTATTTGCCATGACTTTAACCATATAAGGAAATTGACGAAACTGGATAAAACCCAAACGAAAGGTAAAGAAAAAACCTGCTGCTATTAATAGGTATATAAGTACATGACTCCAAAGCAACCCACTAACAAAGTTTAATACATCAGCCATAAAACAAAGCCTACTTCTATATGAACGAATAAATCAGGGGGCGTAATCTAGCACATTCTTTAATTAAAGTCGTATCATGCGAGGTCAAATCTAAAGTTATGCACAGCTTTTTGTGGGTAACTTGTGCGCTTGTGGTGCGTATGCCTGTATGTTTCTAAATTTGAAAAATAATGAATG
>NZ_JAGJEF010000037.1:0-43546 GCF_018100875.1 Pseudoalteromonas sp. MMG012 | reverse complement strand
CTCTTTACTGATTCGAATATAGAGGCCATTCCCAATTGAGTGATAGCCTACTTTACCCGTTTTGATTAAAGACTTAATTTGCTGAGCGTTGATTTTGTTTGCCATATCATACCTTTACAATAAAAGTGGTGGCAGATTTTTAAAGTTTGGGGCAAATTTTGAATTTTTTCAAAATTTGCCACCATTTCTGCCATCATTTTTTAATTACAAAGAGCAATTCGGGGCAACAGGTTGAAACACGTAAAAATTATAACTATAAGATTTTAAAGACTATTTTAACACTCGGAAACAGCCTGAAACATTACTCGATGTTTTGGATCTGCTCACGCATTTGTTCAACTAATACTTTCAATTCAACCGCTGCGCTGGTGATGTCGGTGTTAATTGATTTTGAGGCAAGGGTATTTGACTCGCGGTTAAACTCTTGCATCATAAAGTCTAAACGACGGCCGCATGCGCCACCTTTTTTAATGATTTTGTGGGTTTCTTTTACATGTGACTTTAAGCGGTCGAGTTCTTCGGCCACATCTTGCTTTTGAGCTAAGTAAATAAGCTCTTGCTCAAGGCGGTTTTCGTCAATGTCGGCTTTTAAGTCTTCTAGCTTGGCATTGAGCTTTTCACGTTGCCATTTGGCGATTTCTGGCATGTGCGTTTCTACAATAGAAACTTGTTCTAAAATTCCGTCTAGGCGGGTGGTGATCATGGTTTCAAGGTTATCGCCTTCGCTGCCACGTGCGGCTTTAAACTCTTCAATGAGTTCGTTAAAGCCTGCAAGTAGGGCTTTATTCACGGTGTCTAGGTCAACTTCTTGTGCTTCCATAACACCCGGCCAGCGTAAAATGTCTACTGGATTGATGTCGCCTTGGCTTTGCTGTTGCACCCACTTTGCACTGTTTATGAGCTGCTCAGCTAAGGTTTCATTAATTGATAGCTCACCCACGTGTGCTGGGTTGGCAGTAAACTTTAAATACACTTCAACTTTACCGCGCTGTAAGTGTTTACGTAGGCGCTCGCGTATTACCGGCTCCATACCGCGAAATTGTTCAGGTGCGCGGATAAAGGTTTCTAGGTAACGCTGATTTACTGAGCGGATTTCCCAAACTCCTGTGCCCCAATCACCTTTAACTTCTCGGCGTGCGTAGGCGGTCATACTATGGATCATGTAAAGTTCCTAATCTATTAACAAAATTTCCAGCAGGTATTATAGCTTAATAAAAAATCAACGCAGCAAGCAATTTTCACTCAATGTCGTTGTTTTGTCGATTTCTACATGGCATCGTAAAGGCTGACCCATTATAATGACTGAAATTTTGACTATTAGGGGAACGTGGATGCGTCCAAGTGAAAGAACAGCAAACCAGATCAGACCGGTAACATTTACACGTAACTACACAATACACGCTGAAGGTGCTGTATTAGTTGAGTTTGGTAATACAAAAGTACTTTGTACTGCAACCGTTGAAGCCGGTGTGCCGCGCTTTATGAAAGGTCAGGGCAAAGGTTGGATCACCGCTGAATATGGTATGTTGCCACGTTCTACGCATACTCGTAACAACCGTGAAGCGGCCCGTGGTAAGCAAGGCGGTCGTACTATGGAAATTCAACGTTTAATCGCACGTGCACTGCGCGCTGCGGTTGACTTAAAAGCCCTAGGTGAAAATACCATTACTATCGACTGTGATGTATTGCAAGCGGATGGCGGTACGCGTACTGCATCAATCAGTGGTGCATGTGTTGCGTTGGTTGATGCACTGACGCACATGCGTACGAAAGGCATGATCAACAATAACCCACTTAAATTTATGATTGCAGCGATTTCTGTTGGGGTTTACAACGGTCAAGCAATCTCAGATTTAGAATACCTAGAAGACTCAGAAGCTGAAACTGACATGAACGTGATCATGACCGAAACCGGCAAGCTGATTGAAGTGCAAGGTACGGCTGAAGGTGAACCTTTCTCGTTTGAAGAACTGGATGAGCTATTAGGGCTGGCTAAGCATTCAATTCGTGAAATTATCGACCTGCAAAAGAAAGCATTAGCATAATCGGTTGTTGTTCAAGTTTAGTTTAGGTATCAGTTAAGTAGGTAAGAATATGAAAGCATATCAAAAAGAGTTTATTGAATTTGCCCTTGAAAAGCAGGTGCTTAAGTTTGGTGAGTTCACCCTGAAATCAGGCCGAACTAGCCCGTATTTTTTTAATGCAGGGTTATTTAATACCGGTCGTGATTTAGCACGTTTAGGTCGCTTTTATGCCGCCGCGCTTGAAGATGCGGGTATTGAATATGACTTACTGTTTGGCCCTGCGTATAAAGGCATTCCAATAGCAACCACCACGGCGGTGGCATTGTCTGATCACTATGACAAAGATGTACCGTATTGCTTTAACCGTAAAGAGAAAAAGCAACATGGTGAAGGTGGTTCATTAGTGGGCTCGCCTTTGGAAGGGCGCATTATGCTGGTCGATGATGTGATCACCGCAGGCACGGCTATCCGTGAGTCAATGGAAATCATTGCCGCAGCAGGTGCTGACTTATCAGGGGTGTTAATTGCGCTTGACCGTCAAGAAAAAGGCAAAGCCGAGTTATCAGCTATTCAAGAAGTTGAGCGTGATTTTGGTACTCAGGTAGTATCAATTGTAAAACTGGCCGACTTAATTGTGTATCTTGAAGAGCAAGGTAGCATGGGTGAGCATCTTGATGCGGTAAAAGCATATAGAGATCAATACGGCGTAGCATAACCGCTGTTTGCGTGAACTGCCAAGCTTAAGTTAAACACGCAAATTAAAAGTTTACACTGAAAAATGCCAGTCTCTGACTGGCATTTTTTTATGGTGTTTTATCATAATACGTTGTTGAGCGGTTGGTGGGCGAAAGCGTTTATAGACAGCGTAAATAGCCACTACTTATAAAAAGCGCTCAGAGAAATCGCAATACACACAGCGATAAATACGGGTACTCATCACTAATTCAGCCAGAGTGAGCTATTCTTGCCGTTTTTGCACAGCTGTTTTGCAGTTAGGTTTATGGTTTGTTGAGCAGAAATTTGGCATAGTAAGCACCTTGCTGAACAGGGCAGCGTAAATCTTTACATAAGGCACACATTTTCATGGTCTCAACGCTAAATAATAACAAGCATATTCATATTTTGGGCATTTGTGGCACGTTTATGGGGGGCATTGCCGCCATTGCGCAATCGCTTGGCTATAAAGTGACAGGTTCTGATCAAAATGTGTACCCTCCCATGAGTACACAGCTTGAAGCACTTGGCATTGAACTCACCCAAGGATACGACGTTGCACAGCTAAATCCCGTCCCCGATGTGGTGGTAATTGGCAACGCCATGAGCCGAGGTAACCCCTGTGTTGAGCATGTGCTTGAAAAAAACATTCCGTATACCTCAGGCCCAGAATGGTTAAAGCACCATTTGCTGCAAGACAGTTGGGTATTAGCCGTTGCAGGGACCCATGGTAAAACCACCACCGCCAGCATGTTGGCGTGGGTATTGGAGTACGCGGGTTTGCGCCCCGGTTTTTTAATCGGTGGTATAGTGCAAAACTTTGGGGTGTCGGCACGAGTGAGCGATACACCGTTCTTCGTGATTGAAGCCGATGAATACGATACCGCCTTTTTTGATAAGCGCAGCAAATTTGTGCATTACTTGCCCCGCACGCTGGTCATGAACAATTTAGAGTTTGATCATGCAGATATTTTTGCTGACTTAAACGCCATTCAAACTCAGTTTCACCATTTGTTAAGAACATTACCCGCCCAAGGTAAAGCCATTTACCCAGCAGACGATACTGCACTGGTTGAAGTGGTAAAGCGAGGGTTTTGGAGTGAGCAGGAAACTTTAAACGGCGATTGGTCGTATAACTTGCTTGAAGCAGATGGGTCACAATTTGAAGTGTGCTTAAACGGCCAAGTTGAGGGGCAGGTGGTATGGCAAGCAATTGGTGAGCATAACGTAAAAAATGCCATGATGACCATTGCCGCGGCGCGCCATGTGGGCATTCCTGTTGGCGTAACGATTGACGCGTTAAGTGAGTTTATTTCACCAAAACGCCGTATGGAGTTGCTAGGGGACGTGAATGGCATCAGTGTGTATGACGATTTTGCGCACCATCCAACCGCGATTAAAACCACGCTGGCAGGGTTAAAAGCCAAAGTGGGTAGTGCCCCTGTGGTAGCCATTTTAGAACCGCGTTCAAATACCATGACAATGGGGGTGCATCAACACACTTTATTGGCATCGCTGAGTGAAGCCGATGAAGCCTATTTGTTTGAGCCTGATAATTTGGGGTGGTCGCTGCGAGAAGAAGCCAGCAAGGCTGGGCGTCAGTGCTTTTCGAGTATTGATGAAATCATTCAGCAAGTGTGTGCGCATGCCCAAGCAGGGCAACATATTTTAATTATGAGTAATGGTGGCTTTGGTGGGTTACATCAAAAATTACTTAGCGCGCTCAAAACAACGCGTATCTTGTCACAATAGTGCGGTTTAATTAATAAGGGTAAATGTCGTGAATAGTTTTAAACCTGCGATTACGCTGGCGTTTAGTGGTGCATCAGGTGCGCCTTATGGGTTGCGATTACTAGATGTATTAGTGGCCATGAATTACCAAGTGTTTGTACTTATTTCCAGTGCTGCACGCGTTGTGCTTGATACTGAGTCAAATGTAAAACTCTCAGGCAATGAGCAAAAAGCCACAGAGCAACTAACGGCCATGTTTAATGCCCAACCTGAACAAATTAAGGTATTTGGCAAAGACAATTGGTTTAGCCCTGTTGCCTCGGGTTCTGCAGCGCCTAAAAAGATGGTGGTGTGCCCGTGTAGTGCTGGAGCTGTTTCAGCCATTGCCATGGGCGCCTCCGACAATTTATTAGAGCGTGCTGCCGATGTGGTTATTAAAGAACGTGGGCAGCTCATTTTAGTACCCAGAGAAACACCATTTAGCTCAATTCACTTAGAAAACATGCTGAAACTGAGCCAGTTAGGCGTCACAATTATGCCTGCGGCGCCAGGTTTTTATCATCAGCCAGAGACCATTAATGATTTGGTTGATTTTATGGTGGCACGCATTTTAGATCACCTCAATATAGAGCATACCCTGACCAAGCGGTGGGGTTATGGAGAACAAAAATAACATGACGGTTGCATTAGATATAAAAGGCTTGAAAAAAGTCTATAAAAATGGCGTTGAAGCGGTAAAAGGCATCGACCTACAGGTAGAGCAAGGAGACTTTTTTGCCTTGCTCGGGCCAAATGGCGCGGGTAAATCAACCACTATCGGGGTAATTGCGTCATTGGTGAATAAAACCGCCGGTGATGTTCAGGTGTTTGGGCATTCTATTGATACCGCCCTTGAAGATGCGAAGGCTGAGCTGGGGTTAGTACCGCAGGAGTTTAACTTTAGCCAATTTGAAACCTTAAGCCAGATTTTGGTCAATCAAGCTGGTTACTATGGTGTACCTAGACAAGAAGCCCATAAACGTGCTGATAAATATTTAGCACAATTGGGGCTACTGGAGAAAAAAGACAAGCAGGCACGTACGTTATCGGGTGGCATGAAGCGTCGCTTAATGATCGCCCGCGCTTTGATGCATGAGCCAAAGTTACTTATTTTAGATGAGCCCACCGCGGGGGTTGATATTGAATTACGCCGTTCTATGTGGACCTTCTTACGTGAAATAAACGAGCAAGGAGTGACCATTATTTTGACCACGCACTACCTTGAAGAAGCGGAACTGCTGTGTAAAAACATTGCCATTATTGATCAAGGAGTGATTGTCGAGAACACCACTATTAAGGCGCTGCTGGCGAAGTTAGACAAAGAAACCTTTGTGCTGGATTTAAAAATGCCAGTACAGCCAGTAGACATTGATGGGTATGCATTTAACTTAACCGATGAGCACACCCTTGAAGTGGAAGTTAAAAAATCACAAAGCCTTAATGAGGTGTTTGCGCAATTAAGTACACAAGGTAATACGGTATTGAGTATGCGTAATAAAGCAAACCGATTAGAAGAGTTATTTGTTGGGTTATTAGAGCAAGGGCGCACGTCATGAGCATTACTCGTTACGGGGTAGCATTAAAAAGTATTTGGATTAAAGAGTGTATTCGATTTTTGCGTATTTGGGTGCAAACATTAGTACCGCCAGCCATCACAATGACGCTCTATTTTGTTATTTTTGGTAGCTTAATTGGCTCTCGTATTGGTGAAATGGGGGGCTTTAGTTATATGGAATTTATTGTTCCTGGCTTAATCATGATGTCGGTGATCACCAACTCCTATTCGAATGTGGCCTCGAGTTTCTATTCGACGAAATTTCAAAAAAGCATTGAAGAGCTGTTGGTTGCGCCAGTGCCGAACTACATAATTGTACTCGGTTATATGGGCGGTGGTATGGCACGCGGCATGCTGGTGGGCTTCATTGTGACCTTGGTATCACTCTTTTTTGTGGATATTCAAATACATAATATTGGTGTGATCGTTGCGACGGTAATACTGACGTCTGCGGTGTTTGCCCTCGGTGGGTTAATTAATGCGGTATTCGCCAACAGTTTTGATGACATTAGTATTATTCCTACTTTCATTCTGACACCTTTAACGTATTTAGGTGGGGTGTTTTATTCGATCACGCTGTTACCGGAGTTTTGGCAAGGCGTTTCACAAGCGAACCCCATTATTTATATGGTTAATGCGTTTAGATTTGGCTTTTTAGGGGTGTCAGATGTCAACATTTATGTGGCATTTACGGTATTATTGGCATTTATTACTGGGTTATTTATCTTGGCGCTTACCTTAATTCGCCGAGGAGTAGGATTACGTCACTGATGACAGAAGCAAATTCGAGAAGTATTGTCTCAAATCAGCCGAGCTTGCATGAAAAGCTAGATGAGATTGTCAATAAGCACCTAACGGCTGAGTTTAAAAAGCCAATTGCGGCGCATACTCAAAAAGCGTTTGATGAAGTTAATGAGCGTGTTCAGGCTTTTACTGGCGGCATTGTTTTAGACTCATGTTGTGGCGTCGGAGAAAGTACCGCTAATTTGGCGAAACTGCATCCAGATGCATTAATTATTGGCATCGATAAGTCGGCACATCGGTTAGACAAACATGATGTTGAATATAAGCAAACGGAGTCAGGACAGTATATTTTGGTGCGAGCCGACTTGAATGATTTTTGGCGTTTGGCTGTGGCGGCCAATTGGCAGCCAACCCATCATTACTTGCTTTACCCAAACCCATGGCCAAAAGCAAAGCACATTGGCCGTCGTTGGCATGGTGCTGGGGTATTTCCTTTTATTGTTAAACTGGGTGGTCGGCTTGAAGTGCGCAGTAATTGGGATATTTACGTTAAAGAGTTTGCGCGTGCTTTACAATTATCAGGGCATCCGACTGCTGTCGAGCCCTATAGTAGTGACGAAGCCATTACCCCCTTTGAACGTAAATACTGGATGAGTGGTCAGTCGAGCACGCGATTAGTCATAAACCTTTAGTGAGTTAGGTTACGTGAGTTTGTTTTGATGTGAGGGGTCGCTTTGCCAATATAGCGACCCTGCATCATACTCACACCCGCATCAATAAAACGCTGAAACTGTGTTTCATCTTGCACGGCCCCCACAATCAATCTTATATCTCGGTCACTACATAGCTTGGCCAAGTGAGAAATGAATTCAAACACTTGATCATCTCTGTGCATATGCGCCGAAATACTTTCATCGAGCTTGATGGCATCGATATTGAGTTTCATAACTCGGCTGACGGTTAATAAGCCACTGCTTACCGCATTGATTAATATTTTCACCCCTTTACTTTTGAGGCCATTAATACAGGTTGCCATTGAATTGAAGTTATTGAGCACCGCCTGCTCATCAAATTCAAAGGTCACCAGTGCAGGTTGCGGGTAACGTCTTAATTCTTGATTAATAAAGTCAATCAGTTGTGGGTCAGTTGCATCTTGATAGCTGAGCTTTAAGCTCCATGCTGTATTGGTTTTTCTGAAGCGAGTGACACATTGCGTCAAAATGTTGTGGGTCATTTTGCCTTCCATACGCGAGCGTGTTACAACTTTTTGATACATATCGGCATTGAGAATTGCACCTTGCTCGTTGATAACACGTGCGGTACAAATGTGTTGCGTAATTTGATTTTTTTGTACGTCAAATCGTGGTGTAAAGTAAGCGACAATACGGTTGTGTTCAAAGGCATTTTGTAAGGTATTGGCCATTGCCAGATGACTCGCTTGTTGCTGTTTCGCCTCTTGGTTGTTGGTGGTGTACATACAGACGGTTTTATTTTGTTGTTTGGCTTGGCGACATGCCACATAGGCGTTGTCTAGCAATAAAGCTTTATTACCTGAGGCGATACCTGCACACAATTGAATATATAGGTGTGGGCTATTTATGACAGGATGCGAGCTTGGAAACTCTCTGATCAAATTATTCAGGTAATGCTCTCCTTTATCGGTGTCGCACATGATCACTAATTTAGAGGTGGCAAGACGGTATACCGGATAAGGATAAGTAAACTCGCTAAAATGGCGCATGACCCGTTGAATGACTTGGTCGCCAATACTCGCCCCATAAAAGCTAATGATATCTTCTAACTCACTAACCCACACAATCGCTAGACTCAGGTGCTGGTTATGGCTTTTAGCCAAATCACGCTCTAAAGCGATGCGATTAGCAAAGCCCGTTCGGGTATCGGAGGTCATGGCTTTACGATAAAGCAACAAGTAGAGCCCAGCGACGAGCAAAGAAATAAAGAAAAAGAAACTGGCGGTGAGCGTTGCCTTTGCCACGCTTGACCTTAATTGACGTTGCACGTTGTCAATGGTGATATCTGCACCGGCTAAGTAAATTGTGCCGTCTGCGCTCACAAACGGCACTAAAATGGTTTTAAAGTAGCCCCACTGGTCTTCAGAGACTTCAAAAACAGGTTCTGTTGAGCGAAATGCCCCTTTATTAATAACGGTGGCTTCTAAATAAGGGTCTAAGAATTGGGTGACACGACCATTTTCTAAATCTTCTTTGGTGAAGCTGGACGATGTAAAGCGCACATATGGCGAGTCGTAGATCATGGTGTAGACATATTCAACACCGAGCGCTTCGCTAAGTTCGGTTAACTTGGCACTGAGTGATTGAAATTGATATTGCTCAATGTTTTCTAATTGGTTATGGAAATCATTACCGACAATAAGTTGTGCGCTTTTAGCCGCATATAATAGGCGCGTATCAATATCATCCATAATGGCTTGGCGTGTTGTATGGTAGGTATACCCAACATAAGCCGCAAGGCTTGCAATAAAGGTAGAGAACCCAATAAATAGCCAAACAACGAGAGAGGTCCTTCTGAGCATATAATTCCCTTTTTAATCCTGTCCCTTAATTTTAAACTTAGAAGCTAAAGCAATGCAAAGGATTGATAGCACATATTGATATTATTTTTACTATTTATAAACTTAAATATACATGTAAATTTCAATAAAGTGTCGTTATATTTAAATGATAATGTCACTAATCATTAAGGTATTTCGCGACTTTTCAGCGTTCAAAGCGAGACAAACCTAGCAACTTGAAGTAAAGTTAGCCATTTCGTCATAACAAACTTACGGGCATTGTGGTAAACGCAATAGATCTGTAGGGGTAATTAGGTAGCAAGATGGGTCCAAAGCGTTGTGCTGTCGCTTCTGAAGAAAGTTTGATGCGTATTTTTACGGTGCCAGAAGCGCCAGATTCGACTCTGAGTAAGATAGAGTTAGAAATCTCTAATAATTTAGCCGGGTTCTTAAATGAGAACATCGCGGCCATAGAGAAGCCTTTACATGAAATAGAAAAGGACTTTCAGGATGCTGTGATCCCTGAAGAGCCAATGTTTGTGTCTGACTATGCGCAGGACATTATGGAGCAGTTGGTTGCCCATTCAGTGCACACTGCCGCACCGAGCTTTATTGGGCATATGACCTCAGCGCTTCCTCATTTTGTGCTTCCACTGTCGAAATTGATGGTAGGTTTAAATCAAAACCTCGTAAAAATCGAAACGTCTAAAGCATTCACCCCATTAGAGCGCCAAGTTTTAGGCATGATGCATCACTTAGCCTATGGTAACGAGGCCAGTTTTTACGATAAATGGATGCACAGCGCGAAAACATCATTGGGCGCGTTTTGCTCTGGTGGCACCATTGCCAACATTACCGCGCTGTGGATCGCACGAAATCGTTTGCTCAAAGCCGATGGCGAGTTTAAAGGCATTGCCGCACAAGGTGTGCTAGCAGGCATGCTGCATTACGGATATAAAGGGTTAGCAGTGTTGGTGTCAGAGCGTGGCCATTACTCATTGGGTAAAGCCGCTGACATTTTGGGGCTAGGGCGAGATAATTTTATTGGTATTCCAACCCGAGATAACAACAAAGTTGACGTCGAAAAAATGCGTGAAAAAGCGTTGGAACTGCAAGCCAAAGGCATTAAGGTATTAGCCTTAGTGGGTGTGGCAGGCACAACAGAGACTGGCAATATTGATCCGTTGAATGAGATGGCAGATCTCAGTACGGAACTGGGGTGCTATTTTCATGTCGATGCCGCTTGGGGCGGAGCGACCTTGTTGTCAGACAATAACCGTTATTTACTCACTGGTATTGAACGCGCTGATTCAATTACCATTGATGCACACAAGCAAATGTATGTCCCTATGGGGGCTGGCCTAGTGTTATTTAAAGACCCAGCGGCCGCGGATGTAATAGAGCATCATGCTGAATATATTCTACGTAAAGGCTCAAAAGATTTAGGCAGTCATACATTAGAAGGTAGTCGTCCGGGAATGGCGATGCTGGTACATGCCTGTATGCGTGTGATTGGCCGTAAAGGCTATGAAATGTTGATTGATAAAGGCATCGACAAAGCGGGTTACTTTGCCGAGCTGATAAAAAATGACCCTGACTTTGAACTTATTTCTGAACCCGAGTTGTGCTTATTAACGTATCGGTATGTGCCCACCCAAATAAAGCGCGCCATTGCACAAGCGGATGAGGCTGAGCGCATTGAAATATATGCAGCGTTAAACCGCTTTACTGCGAGTATGCAAAAGCGCCAGCGTGAAACGGGTCGTTCATTTGTTTCACGTACTCGGTTGACACCACCACAATATGACAATCAACCGACGGTGGTTTTCAGAGTGGTGTTGGCAAATCCATTAACGTCTAAAACAATTTTGAAAGAGATTCTAGCCGAACAAAAAACTTTGGCGCAAACAGATCCCATCTTTAAAAAGTACTTGGCAAAGTACCTGTAGTATTCAGGTATTTTCTCACAATCTAATCTAAGCCAAACCAGCGAATGGTTAGATTGTGCTTAACCCCCCGAAAAGCACACAATAATACGTAAATATACCTTCCATGAATAAAATAGTTCCTACTTTCTTGAATTATTGCGTATGCTTAGTAGAGGTATAAAAAGTGTTTGTTGTGTGTATTCTTAGTGGCTTTGGTGTCTTATGCTCAATGATTTAAGTGAAGTAACGCAACGTTTGAGACGTGTATGTTCTCAAGAAGTTGACGTTTCAGGTAGTTATCAAGCATTTTTACAGGATATTATTGACGAAGGACGAACAACACTTGCGGTTAGCAGGGTCTCTGTTTGGCTGTTTGACGATCATACTCAACCTTGCTTTTTACTCAATGTTGCCAATACTGATTGGTCCAGTAATGTGGATCAAACAGATTATGCAAAATTGAGTTATGAGCGTTATCCTGTTTATTTTGATGCGTTAATGACAGGTGAATCTATCGCTGCCCATGACGCTGAAACAGACGCTCGTACCGCTGAATTCACCGATGAGTATTTACGCCCTAATGGCATAACAACCATGCTGGATACCGTTATTTTTAAAAATGGTGTGCCCCATGGCATTGTTTGCTTTGAAGGCGATGGAGGGCCTCGGCAGTGGCAAATGGCCGAAGTGTCTTATGCGGAAATAATTGCGGATTGTTGTAGCCGTAGGATATTGGTGAGTGAGCTGTGGGCGTTACAACAACAATTGACAGACTTGGCATTTCAAGATGCGCTGACGGGACTAAAAAATCGCCGCTACTTGATGGATTATGCTGATAGAGAAATTAGCCGCCATACGCGAGCGGAATTGCCATTAAGTATGGTGATGGTTGATATTGACCATTTCAAAGCAATCAATGACACCTACGGGCATGAGGTGGGTGACATTGTATTACAGGCTTTCGCGTCGTGTTGTAAACAAGTACTCAGAACCGAAGACTGCTTATGTCGGCTCGGTGGTGAAGAGTTTATTGCTATTTTACCTCACACCAATGCAGATAATGCGTATCATGTTGCTGAGCGTTTACGTATCGCTCTATCACAGGAGCAAATTCGTTATGGCCCTGAGAAAATCATGATTTCCGTCAGTTGTGGGGTGACGCAAGTCAATTTACAACTGCCTTTTAGTCAATCTCTAAAACAGGCCGATCACGCGGTTTATCAAGCCAAAGCTGAAGGGCGAAACCGTGTTGTAAGAGGCTAAAGCACTATATTGCGTTAAAGAAGCACATTACTCATTGTAGAGAATAGTTTTGTCTTTGCCGGTTTCTTTGGCAGTATAAAGTGCTTTATCCGCTCGTGCTTGAATCGCATCAAAGCGTTCATTATTCTTTTGATTAATCGCAATACCGATACTGAGTGTGATGCTTTCATGAATGAGTGCAGGGTGCTGCGTACATTTTTCAGTGAAGACCTGACGAATACGCTCAGCGACTTCTAAAGCATGATGCGTATGCATGGCATAAGTCAGTACACAAAACTTTCTCCTCCCCATCTGGCAACCGCATCACTTTCGCGAATGATGTCTGACAGTGTTTTGCCAGCCAGCTCTAAAACTGTATCACCAACGAGGTGACCGTGTGAGTCGTTTAACAATTTGAAATTATCAATATCAAGCATAAAAATATGTATGTTGCTGTGCTGGCGTGCGCCAATGGTAAGCAACGGCTTTATTGCGTAGTAAAAACCACGTCGATTGTATAGGCCTGTGAGTGGGTCGTGGTGAGCTGCTTTGTCTAATTCAGCGATAAAGCGGCTGGTACTGAGCAGCATTAAAATCGGCGCTCCGACCATAATGCCAACTAAGGCACCTAACCAAGTAATAACAGCCACGGTACCTGTTTGTTTTCCGATAAGAGGCAGCTCACCAAGCGCGCCATTGGTGGTATAAATGAGGGTGGCAATGACTTCAATGAGCACAAGCGATGCTGCCACGCGTGAAATGGTTTTTTCGTAGCGATTATTGTTAGCATAGCGCCATAAGCAATACGCAAAGCTTGTTCGTACTACGATCAGCCAGATACCAATGGTTACGAGGCGCACATCGCGTATCGGCATGACAAAGGTAAACACAACGGTGGATGCAAAAATGGTTATAAAGAGCAGGGAAATAGTACGAGGGGGTAAAGGTTTATTCATAAATTGCCAAGTGCCCGCCAGTAACCAAGTGTGACCAGCAATCAACATGGTGTTATAAGTAAAACCCCTAATGGGGTTCCACTCAGATGAAACAAAAACATTAATTGCGTAGGCAATCGCTAAACAGCTATAACCCAGCGCCCACATTCTGGCTCCCAGAGCTGAGTCGCTCATTTTTCCAATGGCAGCGATCATAACGGCACCAATGAGTGCGGCGAGCGTTAATGCAAACATCAACGTAATATCGTGAAACTCCACTTTTTTAGTCACCTTGTGATTATTTTTATCTGTATCTTATTTTCAGTTGCTTTACTTACTCTCTACCAAGTGCATGATTTGACTGTGTCAAACCAAGGTGCAGTGAATACTTTGTTGGGCACCTTAGCCGGTAAAGTCACACTTAAATTTAACCGTGACGCTAAGTGTTGTTTTATTAATGCTTTGAGGCCACGACTTTCTAGTTGGTAAAACTGTGAAATGAGTTGCTCTTTAGTAGCTTGGTTGATTTTTTCACCTTGCTCAAATTTATAAGTGCTATTTACCCAAAATAAGTAAATTCTTTTTGGTTTATCGGGTAGATCATTAACGAGCTGCGCGATAGGTTCATACAGGCGTTGATAGTTTACAAATTGCTTTTGCAGTAAGAAAACAAAGAGTAAATTGATGCCAGAATTGATATGTCCTGGTTTTTTTCCTTGTAGCTGATGGCCGGCCAATGCAAGTCTAAAATAGGCATTAGCCTGCTCAAGATTGCCGTTATCTAACGCAAGCACCCCCAAATTATTGGTGATTGTTGCTACAGCGCTTTTTTTGTCTAACTTTTTAGCAATATCCAATGCCTCTAAATAGAGTGTCTTAGCTCTGCGATAGTGCTCTTGCCGACGTGCAATAATGGCAGAACTGATTGTTAACCCGATTCTCTGAACAGAAGATGAAGGTTGCTTGAGTGCACACTGAAAAGTGAGTTCGGCCTCTTTAAAATACGATGACTTTCGCAGCCAAATTCCCACCATTCTCAAAATAGCGACGCGCTTTTTTAAAAAGAAAGGGCGTGTAGGGTGTGAAAGCAAGTATTCTATTGATGTACCCGCACGTGCCAGTTGATTGGTGTTAGTGGATGCTCGCGTGTTGATCATATGCCAAAGAATGTGTTGTGGTTGGGTCAACTGGGCAAGATCAAGATTCGCGTCTAATATCTGTAACGTTTGTATTGGGTCAGACGATAGAAAGTATTTTGCTTGTTGCAGCAAATATTCATTCTCAGCTTTTTGGTCACTCGGTGCAGCGGTACACAACTCACAGACGAAAAGGGTGAAAAGAATAAAGGTTTTGTACAATGAAATGTACCCAGTATTAAACAGCGTTATTCAAGTATAGGTTAGCTTGGGATGACACACCAATTAGGGGGCAGGAATAAGAGAAGAGCCTATTCCTGAAGGGGGATGGTCGGCGTATTTATCTTATTGTTCAGGCATTTGTGAAGAGTGATGCTCTACAATAAGCCACTGTGTCTTAATTTTTTGATATACAAAAGTAAACCGTGCTTGTACTTGTCGGTTCTGGTTTAACTGAATATGGTAAATTCCTGAATGAATGGCAATGTTGGTATAAGTACGAACATTACTTTCCACTAAATGAGCTTTGGGCTCATTCTTTAAAAATAGCATGAAGTAATCTTCAAACTCTTGTGGGTTGTGGCGCACCAGATCAGAAATGGTGGGCAGTAAAACCGCGTCGTGAGCGTATAACTCAGTAACGCGTTTTGGGTTGCCGCTTTGTAAGGCTTGGTTCCATTGTTCAAATAAGGTAAGGACCAGTTCGGAGGCCATATTGCTTCCTATTCAATAGTATTTTTGTTCATAAGCGACGGCGTTGTGCGCATGTAAGCTTTCTTGATGCTCTACTTTAAATTGGTAGTCTTTGACAAAGTCCATGCTTTCTAAGTTTGCTTTTAAGCGCCGAGCAGCATCTTCACAAAACATCAAGTTTTTGGCGTTGAGCCTAGCGAATTCTTGTTCATCTTCACGTTTGACAGCGGTTTGTACTGGAGTGCCTATGACTTCTTCAAATTGAAAAATGAATTTATCTAATGGGTTCCATTGCGCTTGACTGTTGTGCTCTAAATGTAAACGCAGATATGCGTAAGAGCGCTGACTATGAGGTGTTGCAATGGAACCATGCTCTGATTGTAGCCACTTTAACAGCTGAGCTTTATCAATGTGTGATTGAGTAAATTGCTTATCAATGGCTTGGGCACTAAGTTGGCGCGATAACGATGCCGAACAAGGGCAAGTGCTTGAATAAGGTATTGTCAGTTTTAGCTCGTAATGAATGTGGCCTTGTTCATTACTGGCGATTAAGCTAATTGGGTAACGCTGTGAACCAGATTCTTGGCTTAATAATGCTGGTTTGTTCAGTGTGATATCAAAGTCTAGCTGTAATTTGGCACAGTCGCTGAGCCCAGCTTGCGATGCAACAGCAAGCCGAAGCAAGGTAGTGATATTGGTTTGATCACATTCTTCAGCACTGAGCTGATTGAGTAATCGATATAGCCGAGACATATGAATGCCTTTGGCTTGAGTGTTAACTAAATTAACAAATATATGGCCTTGCGCACTGGGTTTTTGTGTACCTTGCGCCAAAGTTAAATTCAGTGGCACAGCGATATTTTCCATACCCACCCATTGTAATGGCAGGTTTTTATGACGGGTATTTTGGCTTTGTATATCTGGGAGTGGATTATTGTTTTTCAAAGGTTAATCTCCGTGCGCTAAGCGGTTGTTCTATTATTTCTTTGCCATTGAATACCAGCTGACCATTCACCCATGTGCTGACAATACTGGCGCTAAATTGATGAGCCATATAGGGAGACCAACCACAGTGATAGAGTATGCTTTCTGGTGTGACCGTATATTGCTCAGTTGTATCAACTAACACTAAATCTGCATAGTAGCCTTCGCGAATATAGCCACGGTCTTTAATGTTGTAGCGAATAGCGGGGTTGTGTGCTGTTTTTTCTACCACTTGCTCTAGGGTCATCACTTGGCGATGAACTTGGTCCAATAAGCTGAGTAAGGCATGTTGCACCAATGGCAAACCGGCCGGCGCGTTTGGGTAAGGTACTTGCTTTTCTTCCCACGTATGTGGTGCGTGGTCGGTTGCGATGATATCGATACGGCCATCTTGTAGTGCACTCAGAAGTGCTTGTCGGTCTGATTCTTTTTTGATTGCTGGGTTACATTTTATTTGATTACCAAGACGTGCATAGTCGAGCTCTGAAAACCATAAGTGATGTACACATGCCTCAGCTGTAATTTTTTTAGTGTGAATAGCGCCTGGAGTAAATAAACTCAGCTCTTTTGCTGTTGTGATGTGCAATACATGTAATTGGCTATCAAATCGTTTCGCAAGATTAACTGCATAGGATGAAGAGGCGAAGCAGGCTTCGTCATCGCGAATAACCGGGTGATCTTGAATAACGATGTCTCGATTTAGGTTATCCAGTTTGGCTTGATTCTGTGCTATCACGGGGCCGCTTTCACAGTGAGTGACAATTAAGGTTGGCGCTTCACGAAAAATACCTTCTAATGCCGTGGTATTTTCAACTAATAAATTACCTGTTGATGCCCCCATAAAGACCTTTACGCCACAATGTGTGCTTGAGTCTAAGCGCTTTATTTGTTCTAAATTATGTTCAGTAGCACCCAGATAAAAAGAATAGTTCCCGATACTGCTACGCGCTGCAATATCAAATTTGGCTTCGAGTGCCTCAATGCTGGTGGTCGCAGGCGTAACGTTAGGCATTTCCATAAAACTGGTTATACCGCCTGCCACCGCAGCACGTGACTCACTTGCGATAGTCCCTTTGTGTGTTAGACCTGGTTCACGAAAGTGCACTTGATCATCGATCATACCAGGCAACAGGAATTTACCATCGGCATCTAAGACGGGCTCATTGGCTTTTGGCGTAATTGATAAGGCGATTTTTTCGATGCGCTCGCCGACAATACGTACATCGCTACTGACTATTTGCCCTTCATTGACGAGCTTTGCATTTTTAATAAGCATTATAATTCCTCTACTTTTTGATATTCGCCAGTAACTCGGACATGGTCTTCTTCGACCTTGAGATAAAAACAATGTCGACGACCGGTGTGGCAAGCGGCACCTGTTTGGTGTACTTCACACAGCACGGCATCGCCATCGCAGTCAAATGACAAATTAACGAGTAATTGCACATGACCGCTGGTTTCACCTTTGACCCAATAACACTGTCGGCTGCGTGACCAATAAGTGACTCGGCGGGTGTTTAAAGTGCGCTTGAGCGCGTCGATATTCATCCATGCCATCATGAGTACTTGCTTAGTTTCAGTGTCTTGGGTAATTACCGGAATAAGCCCATCTTGATTGAAAGCAAGCTGAGCAAGTACTTCATCAAGGGGAATTGGTTGCTCTTTGGGATGATATTCAATGGATTGAAAGTACGTATGCTGCATTGCTTTTCCTCATGTCACAAAGTTAGCTGCCAATACTTGTGAATATATCGTTATTTACCTTCAGATAAATAAACGTGTTTAGTGGTAAACGAACATGGCCCATTTACTGGTAATTATTTTTTTATCAGTGCTATGTACTTTCTTAAAGTGAAAAGCGAAGCATCTCCTGAAAGGCGCAAAGCACGTTCAGAGTGCCATCTCTTTATATTTATAAATAGTACAGTTAAATTATGTTATAACATAACACTTAAGGTTTGGAAGTTAAAGTAAAAAGTAGGCACATACTATTTACGATATAGGACGGTATAGCGCTTAAGGTGTTACTTAACCTCAAATTTGGATAAGGGTTTTGGAATAGAAAATGTTTTGAAAACACACTTACGTACAATCCAATGATGCTATTTTGTTCAATACTAAGGCGCTTTTATGCAGTAATAGCGGGCTATTACAAATGAAAGCAACGCCGAGAGTGAGAAAAATAGCTTTATTGGGCAAATTCGTTTATCCAGAACAGAGGTTATTTGCATCAGGGCTGAGTTCTTATCTTTTAACTCATGCATCTAGTGGGGTAATGCTTCAGGGTATGATCTTTCGAGCATAGGCTTCGTATTCACACAGAGCGCATTGCATTTTTATCGGGTGGGGTGTTGCGGTATAAAATATACAGTGCTAAATTTTTACTGTTCATTATTTAAACATATTTAGTTACCCTTATTAAGGAAAATAATTATGAAATTAACACTGAATAAAAGTAAGTTAAAAACATTATCTCAGGATAAAAGCGCTTTACCTGAGAATATGACACCAAAAATAGTTGGCGGTGGTTTATGGGACACTCAAGCTGGCTGTGTACCCACTTATAAGGCTGCTTGCAGAACGGTAAACCAATGGTGCGGCCCTTCTGGCGTATGTTAAAACCTAATGATCTTCCCCTAATAATGTACACACCTTTTATTTAGAGAATGAAGTAAGATAAGAGGTTAAAGTGACTTTTAAAGTTCATAAGAACAGTGGGATCTGCATTTCCCTTAACCTAGAGGCTTGCAGAAATATGTTGAAGAAAAAGGTGCTGTAGCCGAATGTTATATTGCGATATTTGTGGCAACTGGGTGCTTATTTCATTATCAATTTAACGGAAATCTCGGCTTTTAGCCGAGATTTTTATATCTTGCTGTTGCCAGCTCATAATGTGTCGAAGCTAACTTCAATATGGGCGTTACCGTCGTCTGAGGTAAAAGGCATCATTAATTTTGCGCCTTCACACTTATGTGTAATTGTATGACCTGTACCAGAGACAACAATCGGTGTAGCCATTTCAAAATCATAGCCCTTTTCACCTAATAAATTTTTGGCACCACCTGTGACCATGTTGGTTATTTCACCAACCATATCAGTGACTTCTTCATTAATACCCTCTGGGCGCTCACCTAACATACGTTCCATAATTGTGAGTGCTAGGCTTTCATCAAAGGAAATTGAGAAAGAGCCTTTCGTTTGCGGGCCGACCATACCAATTAAACCAGATACATCGCCACGTGCGACTTCGTCTTTTTTGACTTTCGGCTTCCCTGGAGTCAACTCAGTTTGTGCCATGGTTGACAGCACATTAATTAAAGACGCCAAAAAAGGATTGATGAACTCTACCTTCATTAGGGATTCCCTTGTTTTCTCTTATTTAATAATTCATATAACCAATATGTAAGTGTAGTGCGTTTTAGATGTAGTTGCCTCTACTGTTTACATTTTTTGCATTGGCCGTGGGCTTCAATAGTTTGAGCACTGACTGTAAAGCCTTTCTCTGCAGCTAAGTTATTCAGTTCATGAGAAATGATACTAGAATGCAATTCATCAACGTGGCCACAACTGTCACAGATGAGTAGCTGTACAGGGTGAATGTGATCAAAATGGTGACACAACATGAATGCATTCGCGCTTTCAATTTTGTGAATGAACCCTAACTCAGACAAAAAGTCGAGCGCACGATAAATCGTGGCTGGTTTTGCTCCAGATTCCGTTAGTTTAAGTTCTTCTAGTAAATCATATGCTCCAACCCCACCTTGCTTACTTGCGAGTAGCCTAAATACTTTCTCGCGAATGGGGGTGAAACGTGCACCTTTGTTATCACAAACTTGTTTGGCTTTACTCACCAATAGTTCAACATTCATAATTTAGATCCTTACACTGCTTAGCAATACTAACATATTCTTTTTAATAGTCTTGTGTTGTTAAAAATTATTATTAATTTAACAAAGCGGAGTTATATAGCTGCACAGAAGCAGAGCGTTGCCGTGGATAGAAACATATTGTAAGTGAATCTGGATGAATGTGCGAGTTTTAGTGATGTTATTGAAAAAAGCACATGTTTGGTCCTACAAAAGCCTATATATAGTTCGTAATAAAAGACCTCATATTACGACATGCGATTAGGTGATGGTTTTGTTCATAGGTTTAAGGGTAAAGCAAAGATGAACCTAGTGCGTATTATACAGTCTGAATTAATCTGGGCACTTTTATGTTGGAAGTGCGCATTAAATTTTGTTGCGTAAAAGTAGCAGCGAAGCGATAGGGCTGTGGGGGAAATGTTAGCAAGCCGCCAGTGGGCAATTAATGGACCTTGACACATTAATTATTTTAGAAGAGCCGAACATATGAACATATTAATATTTAAAGATGTATAATTTAACATTATGGTAACGAGGTTTACTTTATTATCGTAGTTCGATTGATATTGAGCATGTTGACGGATCTTTAAAAAGAGACGGATGGGGAGTAGGAGTGTTTACTGATACGCAAGCTAAATTGAAATGTTGGTTTCAGCGCTTAGCCGCAAGGCCGAATTATGGTCGCTATGAAAAAATTGACAAAGAGATGGAAGCTATTGATTTTCAAAATACATGCTCCCAGCAACTGCTGTGCCTTGATGATGTGAAAGCATATCGTGTCCACCATTATGGCGTTGAAGATGTTGTAAAGTATACACGAGATACACAGTCAATTTATGTTAAACATGTCTTTATTGATAAGATAAAAGGCAAAGTAAAGCCCGTAATAACGGCGGCTGATATCGATTTCTTTCGCTCGTTAGACCACCTTTCAATGTACTGTTATGTTTTAGTGTATGTAAAAGATCCCCAGACAAAGTATTACGATAGTGCTTTTTTTCTAGACGATTATGAAGCCATTCAAGGCATAGACAGCACCGAAGCCGAAAAGCGTTTAGCGGGCTTAGATGCGATTTCAAAAATCATCCGCAGTATATTGTTATAAACAAAGTCTGCTAAATTTCGCTCTGAGTTATTGGTAATCGAAAATTTGTGATGATTCAAAATAGGGGCGGCATATATCTACCTCGTACTTTTATTGTGTACTCATTCAGCTCCGTAAAGGCTGGTAACTCAGTTGATTTTTGTCATTTTGTATAAAAGGCTTCTTTTATCGTAATGGTTTTTAAGAAGCCCTAAGTGATTGCCAGTTTTTGGTATTAACCATGCTGCTTAGTATCGGCCCCATGGAGGAGCAGATGAACCCCCTTTGGCAGGTAGTGTTGGTGCGGAGTGCGGGTTATTTGATCCACCCATTACTTTACTCAGTGTTTCTTTTGATAGTATGTTCATGGTACTTACCTTCGATCGTTTTAGTGAAATACTGAGTTTAGAATGTCATGAATTATGCTCTATGTCATGTGGGGCAAGGGGCTCTAGTGCTATGTTGTAAAGCAGGAGGTGATGGAAAGTATGTTCATGGGCACATCGTGGTTATGTAGAGGCATCCTATAGCAAGGGATCATTCGTTTTGAGGTGGCGCTTTAAAATAATGACATCGCGAGTTAATCCACCAGCTTAAGAAGGGTAAATCACTCATGTTGGTATAGGTTAACGGTATTTGGAAAGTGTGCGAAACTGTATTTTTTGACATGCTAGATAGCATGTTCACCAATCAATAGTTAAATACAAAGATAACTGGTTTGAATTAATCAGTATGTGTTACTAGAGGGAGGTAAATATTTTGAAATGGTGGCCCCTCCCAGTATAAATACAGCTGTTTTTCAGCGTTTTCAGGGTGGTTTTAACACTGTTTTTTAAAGAAAAAGCATCTTTTTTTACACCTTTTCTCAATGTAAAAAAAGGTGTAAAAAATGACTCAACCAACTAACCTAATTAGGTCTAGCAGTTCGATACCTCGATGTTAGACCTTACATGTTCTGGTCCATTTAAGCCTTAGTTCTGTTAGTCAGCCATTTAAAATAAAATCGGCACCGTTTTGTGCTTGGTTTTGCGTAAATTCCAGCTTTTCCCAAAATGCTTCAATATCAGGTTCTCCAATCTGTTGCATCTGACTAAATAATTTTTGATGCCAAAATGCCCACTCTTTTCGCTTTAACGTATCGATGACGTGAGGACGAGCTTCATCACTTATTCTGCTCACTAGATGGGTTGAATCTCTTGGCCGTAGCTCATCTTCAATAATTGCTTCAAGTGATCGAAATTGACCTTCAACACGGCCTCGAATTTCGTAAACTTCATCCCATGTATTGAGCTTATCCAGTAACAAAGGGTCCTGCGTATTCCAATCTACTTTTATGGTAGGTTCTGGGTCACGTAAATTATCAATTGAAATATCAATGAAACTCTTTGCTTCTTCAGTATATGGGTAGAACGTTAAGCGCTCAGTACCATTTTTATGTTTGAACAGATCTTTTGCCTTTTTAGCATCCTGATTACATACATCACACAGTGGAATAAGATTATCTGGATGCACAGCAAATATGGGGTACTTTGATTTACATAGCTGATGATCGTAATCGGCTCGCCACTGTTCACCATCTGGCACTTCGGCTCTGAACGGCGCTAGTTTTCCCATGCCACACGCTTTGCAGATATTGCCATTAACCGCTTGAGCTCGGTAAGCATTGAAGTGAACCTTGATATCTGAACCACCCGCAGCAATAACTGCATCCAGACCTTTAGTTGAGCAGTATAGGTGAGTACATAATGTTTTAAGTGCTGTAAAACAAGCCTCGCTCATAAAATCAAACAAGTTTCTTTGGGGAGCTACAAACAATAGTTGGAGGCTCTGATTATCACGCATGACCTCAAAGAGTTGCAGCTTTGTATCATTACCAGCTGCTTGCATAGAATTAAATAAACCTCTGTACTTCTCACGAGTTGGTCCGTTACCCCAACAAGCTTTCCCTATATCATCTTGGGTTAATAATGTTCGACAAAAGGTATCGGTATTAACCGATTGCTCTAAAAAATGTAAAAGCTCAGCATTAAGCAATCTAAACACTTTAAATCTAGGCGTGTTGGGGGCTAAACGAAATAACATTATTGGCTCAACTTCCTTATTAAATACGCTTTTTCGGCCGATAAGCCAAGGTTTGCTTCAATCCACTCTCTAGCGTTGTCATCACCTTGTTTTAGCTGCTCACGAATTTCATCAATCACGCTTTGTGATATCAGTGAACGCAAGTCAAATAAATCCTTAATCAACACATCAAATGACGCACCATAAGTTTCGTTCTGCGCCACTTTCATATCAATTAAACCATCATCGCTTCGGCGGAATTGGTACACGTTATTTCGCTTGAGCGAAGAAACCATAAAAGGTGAATGGGTTGATAATAACGCCTGAGATTTTGTCTTCCCATTTTTTCCTCTTAAGGCATTCGTTAAATAAGAATGAAATGATGTACGCCATGCCGGATTCAAATGAGTTTCAGGTTCATCAAGCAAAAATAATGTGTTCTCATGAGTGTATAATTTTATAACCGCCAGTATTTGCAGTAATTGAGATTCACCGTCAGACAACTCTTCATAAGCCACCGAGTCTATCCCGCTATTTTTTAACTCAAGGCTTTTAGCCATTAGGGGAAGCTTAACCTTTAGTGGTTTTTTAACCGCCCCTAAAAAGCCATCTTTTTCAAGTAGCTTGCGGTCATGCGCTCGAATATTCTTTATGCCTAATTGCTGCACCTTATATAAACGCTCAAATAACCTAACTGGGTTGAGCGTGCCAAACGTCGAAAGCTGGCTTTCTTTTGCAAGTTCAGTTAGATCTAGTTCTATTAGCCCTTTTAGAAAATCCAGTTCGTAATAATCGTATTCTTCTGCTGTTGTTTTTTTACCTAAGTACTGTGTTGTGCCATTACCCGTTTCGGCCAACCGAATAAAAGATTTAATATCATCTACAACCTCATCGGCAACATTAGGTTGAGTAAAATCAAATTCTAATGCCAGTGAGGTAGGTATAGTGAAGGTAAGGTTTGATCGATCTTTATTGCTTTGGGAATGCTGTGTAATAAGTGCTTGATATTCAAAATCGATGAAAGCGACTGCAAATTGTGCACTGTCATAATCTAGATAAACCAGATTTGACGGATGAGTTGCCGTTTCGGGTAGCGCTAAATCATCATCAGTATATTCAGCCGCATCGAAATCAAATAAATAAGCGTGATTGCGCCTGAATTTATCAACCAGCTCTTTTTTGTTACTTAAGTATATATTAAAGGCCAATTCAGAGTCGCTGTTACGTAACTCATAAGCCATTTCTATTTTACGTTTTTCCTTGTGGTACTTAGCCCTAGCTCGTAATGCTTTAAATAATTGATTCGCATTTTTCAAAAACGGGCGTTGTAAGTTTTCATTTAATCCAGATGAATAACCAACAATATGAGGCAAAGGTAAGCTTTCAATGCCGATTGCGATTGCACTCTCAGATGATTTAAGAGCAATACTCTCAACTTTATTATCTTTAACTAAAATCTTGAATTTAGGGTCGGCAAACCCATCTGCGACATTTAGTTTATTACCAAACACTTCCACTCGGCTAAAAGGCGCCTGATTTACATATCCAGACATACTGTAGTTCAGTGTGAAATCAAAACCTAAATGCCCCTTATCTTTAAAGTCATGGCGCTGTAAACGCTCTAAATAAGCAAAACATTCGGCTATCAGCTCTAATAACTGAGATTTACCCGAGCCATTTAAACCAATAAATGCAATAACATGATCATCAGCATTTTCAAAGCTAAACGTTTGGTCTTTCAAGCCTTTGTATTGTCCGTTTAGCGCCAGAGACAGCAAGCGCATTAGGCTTTTTTCCTTGCCGCAGCTTTCTTCTTGGGTTTCTTTTTACTTGAAAGCGCTTCACGTTCTGCCTTAATCTTTGCCAGCAATGCCTCGGCGCTATTTTTACCGCTAATGAGTTCAGGGTTGGCTGTGCGCCAATCGGCAGTGAGTTCACCACGAAAGGCTTTGGCTAAGATGGATTGCGTTAGGTTATTCACTCGCTCAAGGGCGGCATTGGCTTTTTGCTCGATGCGGTCGGCAAAGGCGAATAGTTCTTCAACACGACGGACGATTTGGGTTTGTTCGGGTTCGCTTGGAAGGTCTACTGTGATTTCTCGGACTTTATTCAAGTTTAAATTTGGCTGCGCTCCACCAACTGCGGCTTTTCTTGTTTCTTCATAATTTTCTTGTAAGCGCAATTTAAGAAACTCTTTACTTACTTTTGTTTCATCTACAAGAATTGCTGCACATGCCTGATTGCAGGTAGCTTCTAACTGTAACTCAGTTACTTGACCTCGTGTTTTACCTTCGCCATACATTGCCAGCAAGAGCGTGCCTCTTGGAAATGATTTCAAAGTACATTCTTTAACTGCCAGTTTCGTAACGAATTGCTCAGCTTCAAATGTTAATGCAGATCCCGTTGCAGCACTTGTCAGCCAAGGAATATCGCCACCATCCCAATATTCTGTATTTGTTCTTTTTGGGGTTTTGCCAGTAGCTACCTGCGCTAATGATCCAATATTAGTTGAAACCCAACTTTCAATTGAAACATCATTCTCACCCCGCCACTCTACCGTCAACTTGCCGCTGACGGCGGCGGCGAGGACGGATTGGCGGAAGGTTTTTAGGATTTGGGGGATACGCTCGAGGCGAGCTTTAGTGGTTTCCACCTGTGCCAGTAGGGTGTCCAGTTTATCGGCAATCACTTTTTGTTCGGCTGGGGGAGGAAGTGGGAACTTATAAGATTGAACATCGGAGGACTTTGCAGCAGGATACAATGCACCTTGAACAGTGCCACTAATTGAATCAATAAAGTTCTTTGAGCGGGTTAAAGCGAAAATGTAACGGCTATCTACCAGCAAGGACTTAATTACTTCAAATCCAGTCGATGCAATTTGATTGTTATATTCAGCAGGAACTAACGCCACCGCATTAAGGTTTGGTCTCGTTAGTGAAACCAAAACATCACCCGTATTTACGATTTTTCTGGCTCGGCTTGGGGCATCTTTACCAATAAGGTGCTGAGGGGATTCAATACATTTTAAATCCCTATTAATACTGCCTATATCAATATATGAAAATTCAGCATCTTGAGCCGGCTTACATTGCTCGCCTTTATAAGAAATATCCGCAATACAAACAGCACTCCAGCCCTTAGGCAAATTAACGTCGCTCATCAAATCCCCCCTTCCAACGCCGCCAGCAATTCATCCAGCTCACTTAACGCGCCGGTAAGCTCCTCTTTCGCTTCGCGTGCCAATACACTTGGCTCGGGTAAATCAGCCGCATCAACACTGTCTTTGTCTTTTAACCAGCTTATATCTAGCGAATCGCCTTTGGTGTTGGCGATCCAGTCGCGACTAAAACAGCGCCAGCGACTATGTAAAAGCTTGTCGTCAACATTTTCATTTTCCACGGCGGCTTGTTTGTCTACTGCAATTTGTTCAGCACCAAAGCTGTATTCACCTTGGGTGCGCTTGCTTGAACCATCAGATTTATCACCGAACACTTTTTCAAAGGCCCCAAGGTGTGGGTCTAAGCCAAAGTATTGTTGTGTAAAACCAATATCTGAATTGCCAAACGGGGTGCGTTTGCCAAAGCTGGGCATGTTGGTACGTAGGTCGTAAACCCACACGTTTTCGGTGCAATTTTCTTGCTGGTGCTTGTCGGTTTCGCTGCCTTTGGTAAAGAACAACACATTGGTTTTTACCCCTTGGGCGTAAAAAATCCCTGTGGGTAGGCGCAAAATCGTGTGCAGGTTGCATTTATCCATTAAATCGCGGCGTACGTCGGTACCGACACCCGCTTCAAACAATACATTGTCGGGCAATACAACGGCGGCGCGGCCACCGGGTTTTAAGTTGCGGTAAATATGCTGTAAAAACGCTAACTGTTTGTTACTGGTTTTGTGAGTGAAATTCCGGGTATTGCTAGCCTCGCCGCCTTTACTGGTACCAAACGGCGGGTTAGCCAAAATTATATCGGCGCCCTTTAATGCTTTACCCGCATCGCCCAGTGCGTTACCTAAATGTATTACGCCCTCGTCATCGCCTTCCATACCGTGTAACAAGCAGTTCATTAATGCTAAACGGCGCGTGTTAGGTACAAGCTCTACACCCACAAATGCCTTATTTTTTTGAAATTCAGATTGCTTGCTGTTTAAGTCAAAATAGTCGTCGGTTTGCTCACGCATGTATTGGTCGGCAGCGACCAGAAAGCCTGCTGTACCCGCAGCGGGATCTTGAATTACTTCGCCAATTTGCGGCTTCATACAGCGCACCATGCTATTAATTAATGCACGCGGGGTAAAGTACTGCCCCGCGCCCGATTTAGTCTCGCTGGCGTTTTTTTCTAATAAGCCTTCGTATAAATCACCTAGGCCGTCTTTAGCGGCACTAAACCAGTCGATTTGATCCAGCGTTTTAATCATTTGTTCTAAATGCCGCGGCTCACGCAGGCGCGTTTGCGCATCGGCATAAATAGCGCTAATTAATGGATCTTCGTGTACTTGCATTTCTTTGGTTTGGCCTAGGTTTTCTGGGTCGGCCTCTAGGCGTTTACCGGTTGAAAGGGCAAATAAAATGGCCTTGTAATCGTTTAGTAGATTAATGCCCGATTTATCACTGATATTCTGCCAGCGGCAGCCGATTGGCAGCGGGTGTTTTTTTAAGGTGCCGGCTTCGGTGTTTTCGTGCACCATTTTAATAAACAACAGCAGTACCAGTTCGGTAACGTAGTCGCTGTAGTTAATACCGTCGTCACGTAATACGTCACACAGGTTCCAAAGTTTTTGTACAATGTCGTTATTGGTCATGAAAAGTCTCGTTAAATAATCTGCCAAAACGGGTCTTGCTGCCAATCATTTGGCAAACCCATTCGGGCTAATGGTGTATTCGGGAATTCATTAAAAAGCTCGGCTAAGCGTTGCTTCCAACTCGCGTGTGGCGCGCAATAAATCATGAAGTGTTGCAATATTGGCAAAATAACTGCCGCACGAGTATGCAAATTTACATTGCCGCTTCGTAAGTAATCTGGCCATGCAATTCTTCTACTTTTAGGCACGGCTGGTTTTATGCCTAGCTCTCGATTCCATAATCGACTGTGGTGGGCACAAATATTTCTCACCGCAGTTAGGGTGTGTAACCAAGATTCCAGTAACGGCGCCTCTAGCCCTAACCCTCTGGCAATAGCTTTTTTATCGCTGTCCTTACTTAAATTCTTATATAAATGAGATAAAGTGCCCAAAGTAATTTCTTCCACCATGGCCCAATTAGGCATGAGTTGAGGGGTAGAATAAGTTAGCGCGTAGTGCCGCGCGTAGCCTTCTTGTTGGCGCTTTTGTTTTAGTTTTGCTTTGCGCGTTGAGTCGGTTTTCAGTTTATCTATTCGCTGGCATTCTCTATGGTAATCGCGCAGTTCATTGTCTTGCTTGCGACGGATCTCGTCTAGTAGACGGTTATGCTGATCATTATTTTTAAAATGCTTAGCATCTAAATACCAATGGCTTTCATAGGTAGTGCCCATATGATTGCTTATGTGGCCACGAACCGCAACTTCTGCTCGCTCAATGGCATCTATCACCAACAAGCGCAAACGACGGTCAAAGTCGTATAACTCTGCTAACTGGCGAAACCCCGTACCCGCGATAAAGTTATGTTGTGCATTGACCTGAAACGGCCGCATATAGGGTGTAAGGCGAAAGAAACTGACTGATTGTAAAAATGCCAAAGCTCGGGGTCGATCAAGGGTGCTCAACCCACGCTGTTGCAGCAGAGTAAGCTGTTGCTCTGGAGTAATTGCTGGTTTATTAAATGCCATCATTGCCTTATCTCATTTTCGTGCAGGCAGATTGCAGACATAAAAAACCCGCACGATTTGAGCGTGGCTACAAGAACCATAGGCTTGGCGGGTATATTGCGGGAGATTATAGGTAGTAAAGCTAACTTAATCAAGCATAACATGCGCAGCGTATGAGTGTAATAACAGCTCATTTCTATACATATATGCTGATATGTATATAGTTTTTCATCTTTTTTATACATATTACCGCTCACCTTTTGCTAACCTAGTTTGGGCCAAATGGCTTCACTAAGTTCTTCTAGCACTGTATCAAGTTGATTATTCAAAACTTTATCAAACTGTTTAGCTCCGCCATGCTCACCGAAGCGGTTGTTAACAAAGTCACGGTCAATAATCACTTCATGTACGAGCTGTTTAGCTAATCGTTCTAACCACTTGCGCTGGTTAGGGTTCCACTGGTGGCTTTGGTAAATGCGCGCCATAGCCTGCGCAACTCTTTGTTCAAACGGAACCAGTGCCTCTCCTAATGCCGCACGACGAATATGGCCAATAATGCTCGCTGCGATATCTTGGTTAGTTTGGTTACGCACTGCACTTTGCAGCTTAGGCTCGGTGTAACCTGCGCCATCAAGCAGCAGCTTAATATCTTTGAGCTGGGTGCGATTTAAATCGCGTGGCTTGTTAATAACCGCGGCAAGCGCTGCATTTTGATTTAATTGTTCTTTAACGAACTGATTAAAACTATCGAGGTAATCTTCTGGTTTTTGATGCGCACCATAACTTTGGCTACGATCGCGGATTTCATCGTGATGCTCTGAAATAACAGGTTGTCGTTCGCTGCCTAGCAAGCTATTTACTTCTGCTAATTGATTTAATAGACCACTGTGCTGGTTTATAAACGTTGCCGCTTTTTTTGGTCCTAGCTGGTTTAAATGAGTGTGTAAGCTTTTTGGTTCAACACCCCATGATTCTTGTAACTCATCTAACTTTTGCTTAAGGGCTGGTTTATTTTCTGATTTTTTCTGTGCTTTACGTAATACCCGCATCACCTTTTGGCTTAGTTGACTCAGCACGACATCAGCATGGCTTTGTTCAGGTGTATCGCCTGGAGCACTAAGCGCTCGTTCGAGTAGCTCTGGATTGGTAATTTCATCCACTAATTGGTCAAGCGTAACGTTCGGGTCTCTTACCAAGGGCTTCATGGTATTAACATCTTGCAATGCAGCGTAGATATCAACTGGGTCATAAATGCGAAATACGGTTTTACCTATGTCATCACAGCGGCGGGTTGCACGCCCAACCATTTGCTCGTATAAAATACGAGATTTTACTCGGCGCATAAACACTAAGTTACAAATTTTAGGCACATCAATGCCGGTCGTTAATAAGTCGACGGTAATGGCAATATTAGGGTATCGCTCGTTTTTATATTGGCGGATAAGCTGCTCTACCTTATCACTTTGGCCAGTTACTTTTGCCACGGCAGCCTGATTATATTCGCCGTTATAAAGATCTTTAAAAGCCTCATCGAGTAAGCGTTTTACCATGTCGGCGTGCAAATCGGTGGCACAAAAAATCATGGTTTTCTCATCACCAAAAGGGTCGAGTTCTTGAACAAGTTGCTCACAAATAACACGGTTGAAGTTTTCGTTAATAACTCGGCGGTTAAACGCGTCAACTTCAAAGCTGAGTTCGTCGTCGAGCTCAGCACTTTGTACTTCACCGGTTTGTGTATTAATAGCGCTAACTTCCTCACCTTTGGTAAAAGTAATGCCATTTTGTGTCAATAAGGTTTCATAACGAATCGGTGGCTCATGATCGATTAGCCAGTCGTCAGCTACAGCTTCTCTGTATGAATAGGTATAAACAGGTTTGCCAAAAATATCACTCGTGTGTTTTGCCGGTGTCGCCGTAAGTGCGATTTTTACTGCATCGAAATAATCTAAGACACGGCGATAGCTCGACAAGTACTGGCTGGTGTCGCGAGTAGCCAGTTCACCCTCTGTCATTTCTTGATCGAGTGTATAACCTCGGTGGGCTTCATCAATTATAATGCAATCAAACTGGTCTAGCGGTGGCGGGTTATCACTCATAAAAACACGCTTAACCATAGCTTGCACAGTTGCAACTTGTACTCGGGTTTCTGCTTCTGCCGCCATGTCTCCTAGCTCTGCTACATTATATATTTTTGATAATGTGTGATTTTGTTCAAGCGGAGCTTCGTTAAAAGCGTCTATTGCTTGTTGCCCTAGAGCCGTTCGGTCGACTAAAAATAAAATTCGCTTGAAACGTTCTGCTTTTAAAAAGCGATACATTAAACCAATAATTGTACGGGTTTTTCCAGTGCCAGTTGCCATTGCTAGCAATGCATGGCGAATATTTTGCGCTAAGGTATTTTCAACAGCGATAATCGCTTTTTGCTGGTAATCACGCACTTTTAAGTAGCCAAAAGGCTCATCTTTGAGTTTTTGTTGGGCGGCGTCTTTGCTGCGCTTAAGTAGATCAAGCAACCCCTCAGGGGTATGAAACTTTGGCAAAGCGCGTTTAATATTCGCAGGCTCGCGTACATCACGAAACCACGTACCTGATTGTTCAGCAAGTTGAGGTACATACGGGCGACCGTTACAGGAATAAACAAACGGTACTTTGTAGTGGCCATCTTCTTCATCTGGCCATGCTATGGTCAACCCTTGTAGCTCCCAAGCAGGTATTAAAGGGGACTGAACATTCAAGCCTTTACTGTATCGCTCTGCTTGTGGAATTTTACCTGCAACATTGGTATTTTCTTTTTTAGCTTCAACCACCGCAATAGGTGAAAGGCCTGCAAAAAGTACGTAATCAGCACGCCCTTTTTTACCTTTATATTCAGTTGGCCACTCGGCAATGGCGATGTTTTTTCCTTTTTCTGGGCGAGTGCCATTTTTATAGGTGAGCACTTCAGTATCAACCTCCCAGCCAGATTCTTGCAACTGTTGGTCGATTAGAATACGCGTTAACGCTTCATCCAGGATGATATGCTGAGTTGCAGCTTTTGAACTTGTACTTAGCTTTTGCTTATATGAAGAGTTTGATTCGTCATCTAGGTTTGAAAGCTTAGTTTGTAACTCTGCTATCTTCTTTTCGTAGTTGTGCTTTTGGTCGGCAAGCGCTCTTTCATGTTCTTTAGCTTGTTCAGCTAGCTCTTTGGACTCTTGGTCCATTTCAAAAGCTAGCGATTCATATTCTGTTTTTTCTTTATTTATTAATTCGTTGAGTTGTTGGCTGGAATCAAGATCGAGATTTGCTTTTTGCAGGTCGACTTTTAAGTTATCTATTTCACTTTGTAAACTGCGTAATTGCTCACTGGGGTCATGAGGGGGAATAAAAGCACCCGGTTTAAATGATGTACCTTGCTTACCAAATGACTGATGAAACCAGATTGCTAACTTGCGTGCGACAACTAAGCCATTGATGGCTTCTTTATGTTTTGTTCTAAATTTGTGAGTTGCTTTGTTCCCTTCAACCCTTAGCGTATGAAAAAGGTCTTTAACAACCTGATCTAATTGAAGCTCTCTACTGATTCTGTGTATTAATTCAAGCTGCGATGTATTGTCTTCAAAGTTAACTCTTACCAACACAGCAATGTGTTGCGCAATCGCCTCGCCTAGCTGTCTCAATTTAATTAACGTGGTATTAGGGTCACTAGCAAACGCTTTTTCAGCTGCACTCGCTAGCTCGACAAAAAGATCATCGTGTTCAGAAAGAAAGTAAAAATTTCCCGTTTTATTATCCACAGCTAACTCCATTTAAGCACTTGCTCTAACTTATTAGGCATCTACTTATTCAACTTATATTTTTATTGTTGAATACCATTAAGCTTATTACTTTCAGCCATAATACCAATATAAGTTAAAAATTATACATTCTTAATCAAAAAGATATACATACGAAAAACGGCCATTTGATGTGGCCGTTTTAGTTGCATACTTAAGCGACATTTATGGCTAAAAAAGAATCAAGGAAAATTGAAGGGTACAATCATAAAGAGAGATTTAACTCGCTAAATGATAAATTCTTGCTCCACAACTCTCACCTCTTTATTTAGAGCAATATCAAGCTCCTTCTGAGGTAAATACTCAGAAGCTAATTTAGGACGATTATCTCTGGACATACATGCAGCCATAGCAGTAAGCCGAAATTGAGCAATGATAACTTATAGGGGGGTAGAAAAAGGTGTAAAAAAAATTTATGAATATACTTTAACTATTTGATATTGATTATGTTAAAGGTTAAAAATGGTGGCCCCTCCCAGACTCGAACTGGGGACCTAACGATTATGAGTCGTGTGCTCTAACCAACTGAGCTAAGGGGCCATAGACAATATGATTTGGATTAATCATATTTTATTTCGCTTGAAAGTGTTATCAAGCGGGGTGCAGTATAAAAACTTTTAAAAGCCTTGTCACTAGTAAATGTAATAAATTTAACTATCTGTAAATCAAACGGTTAATTTTTCTTCAATTTCAGCGTAATACCGGTTTTAAAAACAAAAAAGCCAGCATCAGAGCTGGCTTTTTAGGGTGATGAAATTAGGCAATACCGAGTTTCTTCTCTAAATAATGGATGTTAGTGCCACCATTATGGAAGTTTTCATCAGCCAATATTTTCTTATGCAATGGCGTATTGGTTTTGATACCGTCAATCACAAGCTCATTTAACGCATTGCGTGCACGTGCAATAGCCACATCGCGGTTTTCGCCATAAGTGATAAGCTTACCAATCATAGAGTCATAATGCGGTGGTACAGTGTAATCTGCGTATATATGACTATCCCAGCGGATCCCTAACCCACCAGCAGGATGGAATCGTGTGATTTTACCTGGAGATGGAATAAATGAATCAGGGTCTTCTGCGTTGATACGACATTCAACAGCATGCCCACGGATCACCACATCATCTTGAGTAAATGAAAGAGGTTGCCCCGCCGCAATTTTTAGCTGCTCTTTGATCAAGTCGACACCAGTCACCATTTCAGTAACAGGGTGCTCAACTTGAATTCGCGTATTCATTTCAATGAAATAGAACTCGCCATTTTCATACAAGAACTCAAAAGTTCCCGCACCACGATAGCCAATTTCAATACATGCACGCGTACAACGTTCACCAATGAATTTGCGCATTTCTTCGGTAATACCTGGTGCAGGTGCTTCTTCAACGACCTTTTGATGGCGGCGTTGCATTGAGCAATCGCGCTCACCTAAATGAACAGCATTACCTTGGCCATCAGCCAGCACTTGTACTTCGATGTGACGAGGGTTCTCTAGGAATTTCTCCATGTAAACCATGCCATTACCAAAGAACTGCTTGGCTTCTTGTTGCGTTAGAGCAATTGAATCAATTAATTCAGCTTCGCTGCGTACCACACGCATACCTCGACCACCACCGCCGCCTGCGGCTTTGATGATAACAGGGTAACCGATGCGTTTTGCTATCTGAACGTTACGTTCTTGATCTTCCGTTAAAGGACCATCTGAGCCTGGTACACAAGGTACTCCGGCTTTACGCATCGCTTCAATCGCGGCAACTTTATCACCCATGATGCGAATAGTATCGCCTGTAGGGCCGATGAAAATGAAACCACTTTGCTCAACTTGGTCTGCAAAATCAGCATTTTCAGATAAGAATCCGTATCCTGGGTGAATTGCGACGGCATCAGTTATTTCTGCGGCTGCAATAATGCGTGGAATGTCTAAATAGCTTTCGGTCGCTGCTGGTTTACCAATACAAATGGTTTCATCTGCAAGCAAGACATGCTTAAGATCACGGTCAGCTGTAGAATGCACAGCGACAGTTTTAATCCCAAGTTCCTTGCAGGCACGCAATACACGAAGTGCAATTTCACCTCGGTTTGCAATGACTACTTTATCTAACATAGCGTTTGCCTTCTGAGTGCGTGATTATTCGATGATGAATAGCGGTTGGTCGAATTCAATAGGGTCGCCATTTGCTACAAGGATCGCTTTAACTACACCCGCTTTGTCAGCTTCGATTTGGTTCATCATTTTCATGGCTTCAACGATACAAAGTGTATCACCAACGTTTACTTTAGTGCCTACTTCAACGTATGAAGGTGCTTCAGGAGAAGCGGCTGAATAGAAAGTACCAACCATCGGCGAAAGAACTTGATGACCTGCAGGCGCAGCTGGAGCTGGTGCATCTACTGCTGGTGCGGCTGTAGCCGCTGGAGCTGGTGCCACAGGAGCAGGTGCAGCAAATTGTTGCGGTGCAGCAACAACAGGTGCGCTGCTAAAGCGATTAATGCGTACTGACTCTTCACCTTCAGTGATTTCCAGTTCAGCAATCCCTGATTCTTCTACTAATTCGATAAGTTTTTTGATCTTGCGAATATCCATACAATGACCCGCCTGTTAGTTAATTTGAGTTATTTTCGCTGTGCAATTGGCTAATCGCTGCTGTTAACGCTGCGTGATAGCCCATTGCGCCTAATCCACATATTACTCCCTGCGCCACATCGGAAAAGTACGATTTATGACGGAAGGATTCGCGTGCATATACATTGGTAATATGCACTTCGTAAAAAGGTATCGAGACACTGAGTAATGCATCGCGCAGCGCTATACTGGTATGTGTAAAAGCGGCTGGGTTAATGATAATGGCATCAATGTTTTGCCAAGCGTCATGTATTGCATTAATGAGCTCTGCTTCGCTATTGCTTTGCAGGTGCGTCAGTGTCACATGTTGTTGCTGTGCATAATTCGTTAGGGGCTGCATAATATCGTCTAAAGTCTGCGTACCATATTTATGAGGCTCGCGGCGACCTAACATGTTCAAGTTTGGGCCATTTAAGACTAAAATCTTTAACTGTGTAGACATAATGCGTGAAATTCCCTTAAATTTAAAACTAACGAATAATTTAGCTTATGATGTTAGTTAACTTAAGCTGTTCAACGAGAAATAGCAACTTTTTCTCACGTTCGCAGACTATTATAGAGAGTTCGGGGTAAATAGCAGCAAAATACTGGTCTAATGAGAGAGGCTTGAAGGAAAAAAGGTTAAGCGTTTGCTTAACCTTTAGAGAGTTTATTGTAGCGCGTTACGTACTTTTTTTAAGTGAGCAGAAAATTCATCGGCACCTAAAAAGCCTGTTACTCGTAATTCGGGCATTTCATTACCATCTTTGTCGAAAAATAAAATGCTGGGTAATCCGAATACCGTATACTCTTCCATGATCTCAATACTGGTATCATTTGTGTCGGTGAGATCAAGTTTCAATAGCGAGAAATGTTTAAACTCAGCTTGGACGTTATCTGCAGGGAAACTGTATTTTTCAAATTCTTTACAGGCTACGCACCAGTCAGCATACAAGTCGACCATCGCAATTTGGCCGTTATCGTTTGCTTCTTTGGTGGCAACTTTAAGCGCTGCCAAATCAGCGAGTAGGGTAAATCCTTTTTTGCCGGCTACTTCAGAGGATTGCACTGACGCATTTTGACTCGGAAGCACAACGTGCTTCGCTGTTAATATACTTGTTAATAGTAAGCCACTTGCGAGTGCCCAAAGAAGTGTTTTGAGCTTGCCCGCGGTTTGCGTGCTTTGCCAATAATGTAAATACAGCGCTGTTGCAGCCATTAAGCCCGCGGCCATGAGTAAAATAATGTCAAACGCTAAAATACGCTCAAGCAAGATCAATGGCACCACTAACATGATAAATCCGAATAGGGTTTTGACTTGCTCCATCCAGCCGCCAGCTTTTGGTAATAGTTTACCGCCTGATGTACCGAGTAATAGTAAGGGCAGCCCCATACCTAGGCTGAGAACATATAAGGTTACACCGCCAACAACATAGTCACCACTTTGTGCAACATAGAGTAATGCTGCGGACAAAGGCGCCGTTGTGCAAGGAGAGGCGATTAAACCAGATAATACACCCATAGAAAATACACCTAAATAGCTCCCGCCTTGTTGTTTGTTACTGACAGAGGTCAGTCTATTCATCATACCGCTGGGTAGTTTAATTTCGTACCAACCAAACATCGACATGGCTAATAATACGAACAATAAGCTGAAACTAATTAACACGGCGGGATGCTGTATATAACCCTGCACTTGACCACCTAGTGCGGCAACCACTAAACCCAAAGCGGCATAGGTGACAGCCATACCTTGGATATAAACAAATGATAATCGAAATGCCTTTTTAGTTGATAGCCCTTGTTGTCCTGCAATTAAGCTCGACAAAATGGGAAACATAGGAAAAACGCAGGGTGTAAATGCCAAGCCAACACCAACCACAAAAAAGATCGCCAAATTAGTTAAAAAGCTTTGTTGGGCGAGTTGCTCCGTAAATGATAAATCATCGCTACTGTTGAGAGTGTTGGCATCCTTGAGTGGCGCTTCCTGGGTTGTGTTCGTGGTGTTTGCATCAGATTCAGTCAATAGCGGTGTAAGTGGCACTGTGATGACTTCTGGTGGGTAGCACAAGCCAGCCTCGGCGCAGCCTTGATAGCGAATTTTAACAACAGCATTGTCTTGTATGGCACTAAGTTTAGATACCACTGAGAATGAATCAAAATACACTTGCGTTCTGCCAAAAAATTCATCTTCAATCTCTTGACCTGGTGCGAGCTCAGGCACTGAAATAGACGCCTCTTTGGCAATAATTTCAATCTTTTTTTGATAAATGTAGTAACCCGGTTCAATTTCCCAGCCAATAAATAGGATGTTGCCTTGTTGATCAAAGTCAAACTTGAACGCTTCATCAACGGGTAAAAACGTATCTTGCTTAGGTGCAAGTAAGCTATCCAAGACAGTATTTGATGCATGTACTGGCAGTAACCACAGTAAAGAAAAAAGAAAAACCAACAATCTCATTTATTGAGTACCTCATCTATATCAGTAACGACTTATGCACATTGCGAATGCTTGGCATTAAGGTGTGATGTTATCTGATTGTGTGTGAGTAACAACACAGATGTTATATTGCGTGTTACTTAACTTTTGCCATATCTATGGCAGACCTCAATGTGAAAGAAATGTTCCCTTTTACATTGAATGAAATCAATTATTTATTAAGCCTGCATATGAATGTGGATATGATAGACACAGTGAGTTAAATCATACTCATAAATATGGCATCATAGAGACATTATATTTGGGTCGTTTGAATCAGCCTCATAGTAGCGGATAGACTCAAAATTCCCAAGCAGATTGCGCTGGCTTGAAATGAGACCTTGTCACCCATATTTATCTTTCATAGGAATTAGGAGAAAGTATGTTTCGAATTTTATTTGTGCTGTTTATTGTTGTTCCCATTATAGAAATTGCGTTGTTGATTCAAGTTAGCGATGTTATTGGTGGCGTCGCAACCATTGCATTGGTGGTATTGACTGCGGTATTGGGTGCCAAGTTAGTAAAAAAACAAGGTCTCAGTGCATTCTCAAATGTGCAAGGGCAAATGGCGCAAGGGCAAATGCCTGCAAGTGAGTTATTCAGTGGCTTATGTGTGATCATTGCTGGCGTATTGTTGATGACGCCGGGGATTATGACTGATGTAATCGGTTTTATGTTATTAACGCCCGCTATTCGAGTGCACTTAGCGAATGCGCTGGTTAAGCAAATGGGTGCACAAATGCATGCCAAAATGTCGGCTCAGCAAGGTGGTTTTTCACATCACGCGCAACAAAACCCATTCGAGCAACTTCAATCACAGTTTGATAAAACCGAGAGTGTGCAAGAGCAATCAAGCACCATTGAAGGCGAGTATCAGCGAAAAGATTAAAAAAATTACAATTTTTACTTGGGTTTTAAAAATGCCATCCCCATTAATGATGGCAACTGAAAATGAACTTTTTTTCTGTATATGCAGAAACTGTTAGGAGAACAAATTTTATGAATATTCGTCCTTTACATGATCGTGTAATCATCAAGCGTCTTGAAGAAGAAACAAAATCTGCTGGTGGTATTGTATTAACTGGCTCTGCTGCAGAAAAATCAACACGCGGTGAAGTGGTTGCTGTAGGTAACGGCCGTGTTTTAGACAATGGCGAAGTAAGAGCACTAGAAGTAAAAACAGGCGACACAGTCCTGTTTGGTTCTTACGTTGAAAAAACTGAAAAGATCGAAGGTCAAGAGTACCTGATCATGCGTGAAGACAACATCTTAGGCATTGTAGGCTAATCCTACTTTTCAACTTTCAAAGCATTCAAATTTAGAGGAATTTAATCATGGCAGCAAAAGAAGTATTCTTTGCAAACGACGCACGCACAAAGATGCTTGCGGGTGTAAACACGCTAGCGAACGCAGTACGTGTAACTTTAGGTCCTAAAGGCCGTAACGTTATTTTAGACAAGTCATTTGGCGCACCAGTGATCACCAAAGATGGTGTATCTGTTGCTAAAGAGATTGAACTTGAAGACAAGTTTGAGAACATGGGTGCACAAATGGTAAAAGAAGTTGCATCTAAAGCAAATGATGCAGCAGGTGACGGTACAACAACAGCAACAGTATTAGCACAGTCTATCGTAAACGAAGGCTTAAAAGCCGTTGCTGCGGGTATGAACCCAATGGACCTTAAGCGCGGTATCGATAAAGCAGTTATTGCTGCGGTAGCGGAGCTTAAAACATTGTCAGTACCATGTGCTGATACAAAAGCCATTGCGCAGGTAGGTACTATCTCTGCAAACTCAGATAAAGAAATTGGTGAAATCATTGCCAATGCAATGGAGCGTGTAGGCCGTGAGTCTGGCGTTATCACAGTAGAAGAAGGTCAATCTCTAGAAAATGAACTAGATGTTGTTGAAGGCATGCAGTTCGACCGTGGTTACCTTTCTCCTTACTTCATCAACAACGCAGAAAAAGGCGCTGTTGAACTAGATAGCCCACTTATCCTGTTAGTTGATAAAAAAATCTCTAATATCCGTGAATTACTTCCTACATTAGAAGCTGTTGCTAAAACAAGTAAGCCATTACTTATTATTGCCGAAGACCTTGAAGGTGAAGCACTGGCAACGCTCGTTGTAAATAACATGCGTGGTATTGTTAAAGTTGCTGCGGTTAAAGCACCAGGCTTTGGTGACCGTCGTAAAGCAATGCTACAAGATATTGCAACTCTAACTGGTGGTACTGTTATCTCTGAAGAGATTGGTCTAGAACTTGAGAAATCAACGATTGAAGACTTAGGTACTGCTAAGCGCGTTGTTATCACTAAAGATGATACAACCATCATTGATGGTGCGGGTGAGCAAGACGGTATCGACGGTCGAGTTTCACAAATTAAAGCACAAATTGAAGAAGCAACGTCAGACTACGACAAAGAAAAGCTGCAAGAGCGCATGGCGAAACTTGCTGGCGGTGTTGCAGTGATTAAAGTTGGTGCAGCGACTGAAGTTGAAATGAAAGAGAAAAAAGACCGCGTAGAAGATGCATTACATGCAACACGTGCAGCGGTTGAAGAAGGTGTGGTACCTGGTGGTGGTGTTGCGCTAGTACGTGTAGCGAACAAGCTTACAGAACTACTAGGTGACAACGAAGACCAAAACCATGGTATTAAAGTAGCACTTCGTGCGATGGAAGCACCACTTCGTCAAATCGTATCAAATGCGGGTGATGAAGCATCTGTTGTTGTGAACAACGTGAAAGGTGGTGAAGGTAACTACGGTTACAACGCGGCAAATGGCGAATACAGCGACATGATTGCGATGGGTATCCTTGACCCAACTAAAGTAACACGCTCTGCACTACAATTTGCAGCATCAATTGCGGGTCTTATGATCACCACTGAAGCAATGGTTGCGGAAATTCCACAAGAAGCAGCACCAGCAGCACCAGATATGGGCGGCATGGGCGGCATGGGTGGAATGGGCGGCATGATGTAATCATCCTCCTATGTTTTCATAGGAACTCATAACGTATCAAAAACCCCGTAAAACATTGTTTTGCGGGGTTTTTCTTTGTCATGAGCTGTTCAACTCGTTTCACAATAGTTCATGAAGTTTCAATTTTCTGGGGGTATAAAGTGGGGGATCGCCACTTGCTTAGTAATATTTTTTAGTCTTTAATTAGGTGCGTACCCCACATTTGATACCCCTAAAAGGATTGAAATATGAGCTTAACAGCCTTAGAAGTGAAAAGTATTTCGTGCCCAGAAGATAAAAAACAAATCAAAAAGTTTGACAGTAATGGGTTGTTTTTATTAGTAAAAAACAATGGTTCTAAATTGTGGAGAATGCGATTTAAACTCGCAGGCAAGCATAAAGAACTAGCTTTAGGCCAATACCCCTCGATACCCCTTGTTGATGCAAGAAAGCTGGCAGAGGAAGCAAGGGCGTCTTTGATTCAAGGGATCAATCCAATAGATGAAAGAAGAGAAAGAAAACGAAACCACGCAGCAATCAATAGGCGGTTTCACGCCGTAGCCATGAATTGGTGGGAACAACAAAAAGACTCTTGGTCTACTGACCACCAAGCTCGCGTAAAACGGTTTCTAACCACAGAGTGTAAATCATTAAGCACATTACTCATTGAGCAAATTGACGCAGGTCATATTACCGAAGTCATGTTGTCGATAGAAGCCTCAGGCAGCCCAAAAAAAGCACCTGTGATACTTTCTATAATCAACCGAATCTTTGGCTATGCGCTAGCCCATAGACTCACCAGATATAATCCTGCTCAGGGATTACCACTCAAAGATATTATGAAACCACTACCAAAGGTACGTTCACATTCAGCCATTATTAAAGCCAGTGAACTAGGTAAGTTAATTTATGACATAGACACCACTCCTACAGGGAGTTTTTGCACCGTAGAAGCGCTGAAACTGATCCCTAGGGTATTTCTGCGGCCAAATGAAATACGTAACCTGAAATGGGAGTACATTGATTTTGATGAAAAGCTTATACGTATACCAGCCGAAGAAATGAAAAAAAATCGTGACCACCTTGTCCCGCTCTCGAAGCAAGTGATGAAGCAATTAAAGTATATACGGGATTTTACCAGTTACTCTATCTATGTTTTTCCAAGCCAACGAGATGGCAATAAACCAATGAGTAAGAACGTAATGACCAATCGTTTACGAGACTTAGGATATACCGCTGATGTAATGTCTGCTCACGGGTTTAGAAGTACCGCTTCAACGATCCTACATGAACAAGGTTGGAGTCATGATGCAATAGAAGCACAACTTGCTCATTTGACGGGTACGAACACCTCAAGAGCATATAACAGATCAATTTATTTGCCCGAGCGCAAAAAAATGATGCAACAATGGAGTAATTATTTAGAACAACTTTCGAGTAAATAAGAATTTTTAATTACATTTAAACTGTTGAAATTTATTAATTTTACCTTTTTTGTAACATATTTTCGTTCAAAATTTCCCGCTGCTTTGCCGACTCTTTACAAAATTAAAAAAAGTCGTATAAATTAATGTTGGCTTAATGGGTGCTGAGTATAATTGTTTGGCCTAAGACGTCTGGCATTTATATATTTTCTAACTTTTTTTAATGAAAAAAGAAACATTTCTTACGTCAATTTCAATCGACGTATACCAATCAAAGAACAGTGAGAGCACTTCAGAGCGTTCAAAAGTATTTTATGACCTGTTGAATTTAAATATGAGCCAGATCCAAAGAATCATTAAGATGGTTCGCCTGTGTGCCAAAGATGGGTGATCTTTACGTATGATATAGTAAAGTTGAAAACATATCTCTTAAAAAATCCTCCTTGTATTGCCATAAAAACTGTACATAAGCTACTAAGTTAAAACGCATTTAAATTGTAAAAAAACGAGATGATTCGATTTGTTTGAATGATAAATAATTGGTTTTTTCAACGTACATTACGCAAGAAAATAAGCATATCTCACAGGCAAAGGCACATCTACATCTCTTGAAAAACAGGGAGCTGAAAGAGTGAACTTATCAAGCAGTTCATCTACTCAGAAATATGCTCGCAAAGACCCAAAAATGCCATCGTTTTACTTGATCCGCATTGAGATATGTCGAAGGAAATCGCGAGATTTAAGGAATTTTCAAACGAGAAAGTAGCGCACAGATTAGTGTATATAGACCCATCACTCAGCACGAATGCGTACCCATCAATTAACCCCTTTGCTTTTGTTGATACACATGAGGATAGTGTGAACCTTATGACCCAAGAGATCATCAAAATACTCAATGTACTGCTTAAGTGAACCACTACAACCAGTCAAATGAACGCGATTTTGTACCCCTGTGTTACGACTCTACTCAGACGAAAAAATAGCTCGCTAATAGACTTAAAGCGATTTATGAATGATGAGGAAAACTCAGACCTCATTAAAGATTGATTACAGCTAGAGAATCAATTGCATCGTAGTTTTTTCGCTAAAAAATTTACGAGTAAATCATTATGAATCAGCAAACATGCCATAGAAATGAGGCTGCAAGTATTACTCAATGACCCAATACTACAGCGACTCCTTACGTGAGCTGATTCAATCGATCTTGAAACCTTAATA
>NZ_JAGJEF010000036.1:0-47750 GCF_018100875.1 Pseudoalteromonas sp. MMG012 | reverse complement strand
TTAATGCGCCAAAGTGCCCTGTCCATAATTACCAACGTGACGGTGCGTTCGCAGGGGTCTGCCCATTTTCTGATCCCACAAACAGCGGTAATAACAGCGTCAACTTCTACCCCAACGACAGAATTGATGCTGGCGCCCCGAGCCCTGATCCGACAGTCGCAGAACCACCAATGCCATTAGCAAAAAATGCATGGGTCAAACCACATGACCAAGATCACGAAGATTACTATACGCAGGCGGGTGATTTATTTCGCTTAATGAGCCCCGTACAGCGACGAGAACTAGCGGACAACATTGCGGGAGGGTTAAGCTTGGCTAATGAAGATATTCAGCAACGAATGCTTACACAGTTTGCCAAAGCTGATGAACAATATATGCTTGCCGTTAAGACCGCTTTAGCAGCTCAGGATTAATTTTTAATTGTAACCAAAGTGGCTTTCGCCAGCTTTTATTTGCGACAAAACCGACATAATGTCGGCTTTGTCGCAAATAAATAAAAAATTGATCACGCTTGTCGCGCTTCAATCATCAGACGTTTCATGTCTCTTATGGCTTTTTCAAGCCCATCAACCGAGGCTCTAGCAATGATGGCATGACCTATATTAAGTTCATATATTTCTGGCATTTGGGCTATCGGTTTAACATTATGATAGTGTAAACCATGTCCGGCATTGACAATAATACCTTGCTTATCTGCATATTGAACACCCTGACGAATTCGTTCTAGTTCAATTTGTTGCTCAGCATCTGTTTCAGCATCAGCGTACGCGCCTGTATGGATCTCTACATACGGCGCACCTGTTTGTTTCGCTGCATCAATTTGTGCATTATCCGCATCAATGAACAAAGACACTTTAATACCAGCCTTTGCAAGCTGTCCTACTGCACTTGTGATTCTTTCGACGTTACTCACTACATCTAAACCACCTTCCGTTGTTAGCTCTTCCCGTTTTTCTGGTACTAAGCAGACATAAGCCGGCTTTACTTCCAATGCAATATCAATCATTTCATCAGTGACCGCGATTTCAAGATTCATACGAGTTTGGATGGTTTGCGCCATAACATAAACATCTCGGTCTTGAATATGACGACGGTCTTCACGCAAATGAATCGTGATCCCATCCGCACCAGCGTGCTCGGCAACAGAAGCCGCATGAGCTGGATCAGGGTAACGGGTACCACGCGCTTGGCGTAATGTCGCAATGTGGTCAACATTAACACCTAATAAAATATCTCTCATTGTTCTACCTTGATATAAAAAGTTCTCGGCTTTTTAAGGCTTTATGTCCTAAAAGCGGTTTTAATAAATATCGGCTCAAGTGTTTTGCTGGCTGGCGTACTGCTTGCTTAGCAAAATCATGTTCCGCCATAGCCAATAGCACAGCACCTGAAAAACCCAGTTGAGGCTGATCAGTGCGAATGAACCCAAGCTCGGCAACATATTGATACGAGTAATTCGCACTCACAGGTTCACCATGTGCATCATAATCAAATTCTAAACCAAACCCTAACATACTCAGCAATTGAAATTCATAACTTCGTAAAATAGGCTCAATATCATCACACTTAGCCAACAATGTTAAGTGGGTTTGATACAATTCAAAAACTTGCTCTAATGGTTCATTGCACGGTATTGCACGATAGGTCAGTTCATTTAAATAAAAGCCACAATACAATAGTTTACCCGATAACTGCAAAGGTTCTGAGGCCAGTTCAAACTTATTAAGGTACTTTAGATCATATCGCCCGGCATATTGACAAAGGAGTAACCCGAAGGGTTGTAGGTGGGCATTATGCTTCAATGATTGCTTACCCTTGATACGAGCAAGCATAGTGAGGTGACCAATGCCTTCAACAAGCATATTGAGCATCAATTGAGAGTCACTATAGGGACGTCGATGCAATAAATACGCTTGCCGAAAGTCGCTATGCAATCATTCTTCTCCGTAACCTAAACTACGCAGAGCACGCTCATCATCAGCCCAGCCAGACTTCACTTTAACCCAAAGCTCTAAAAAGACTTTGTTATCAAGCATATCTTCCAGATCTTTGCGCGCTTCACGGCCAATAACTTTAAGCTTTTCGCCTTTGTTACCTATCACCATACGCTTTTGGGTTTCACGTTCAACTAAGATCAACGCATTAATTTGCCACACGCCATTGTCTTGCCATTTAAACTGTTCAATTTCAACAGTCACTGAGTAAGGTAACTCATCTCCCATAAAGCGCATCAGCTTTTCACGCACAATTTCAGCTGACAAGAAACGCATTGAGCGGTCGGTTACATAATCCTCAGGAAAGTAAAACTCAGATTCAGGTAAACGCTTACGCACTTCTTCTTTTACCATATCAATGTTTTTGCCTTGTTTCGCAGAAACAGGGATAATACCGGCGAAGTTCCCCTGCTCACTCAACCATTGCATATGCGGTAAAACAAGTTCATGATCTTTTACTTGGTCAACTTTGTTCATTACCACTAAAACAGGCCGACCACTGCCCATGACTTTGGTTAAGACCATCTCATCATCAGCATTCCAAAGCGTACCTTCTAGAACAAAGATAATTAGCTCAACGTCACCGATAGAACTTGATGCTGCACGGTTCATTAAACGGTTTATAGCACGCTTCTCTTCAATATGAAGCCCTGGTGTATCAACATAGACAGCTTGATAATTGTCTTCTGTGTGAATACCCATTATACGGTGGCGAGTGGTTTGTGGCTTACGTGATGTAATACTCACTTTTTGCTCAACAATTTGATTCAAGAGTGTTGATTTGCCAACATTTGGGCGACCAACGATGGCTATCATGCCACAGTGCGTATTAGGCGTCATTTTTTATGATCTTCAATGCTTTTTCGGCAGCTTTTTGCTCCGCCTTTCGACGTGAGCTACCGATTGAAATAATACTATCCATTCCTTCAACAATACATTCTACCGTGAATGTTTGATTATGTGCTTGACCTTTTGTATCGATAACCGTATAGCCTGGCAACGGAAGTTTGCGTGCCTGCAAATATTCTTGCAATAAAGTTTTTGGATCTTTTTGGTTATGGCCTGGAGAGATGGCATCTAACCGAGACTGATACCAATGCAAGATAAGGTCACTGCATTTATTAATATCTGAATCTAAAAATACAGCGCCTATAATTGCTTCAACTGCATCGGCAAGTGTTGATTCACGACGAAACCCTCCACTTTTTAATTCCCCAGGACCTAACCTTAAGTAATCCCCTAAGTTAAATTCCACACCAAATTCAGCCAAGGTTTGACCTCGAACCAAAGTTGAACGCATCCGACTTAAATCGCCTTCACGCGCTTTTGGGAATTGCTCATATAGGGCATTAGCGATAACGAAACTTAAAATTGAGTCGCCCAAAAACTCTAAGCGCTCATTGTGCTGGCCTTTATGACTTCGGTGCGTCATAGCTTGCTCAAGCAATGCTTCGTTATTAAATTGATATCCTATCTTACTGTATAATTCTGCTACGTTTCTTTTCATTGCTACTGAATATTACCTAGGCGTTCAAAACGAACACCAGTTGGAACCCAGCCTGGTAATAGGCTATCTGGGCCATTATCAAATTCAAAACTCATCCAAATAAATACGGCTTTACCGACTAAGTTTGCCTTAGGTACAAAGCCCCACATACGGCTGTCTTGACTATTATTGCGATTGTCACCCATTGCAAAGTAGCTGTCTTCAGGTACTACCCATTCATCTTTTCGGGTGCCCTGCTGCTGGTAATAACGTTCAGTTAATTCCAATGCTTGTGGGTTAATGAGTATATCATGCTGTACACCTGGTAAATCTTCTGTCAAACGTACCAGTTGCATTGAGCCTTGCTTATATTCATCACGATTTACAATGTCTAACTTAATCTTATTATACTCGCCACACACCAAATTGCCTTGTTGAGTTTGCCCCTCTTGACACTTTGGCTGAATGTATAACTGTCGATTACGATAAACGATACGATCCCCTGGTAAACCAATTATACGTTTGATGAAATCAATACGCTCGTCCAGAGGAAACTTAAACACCGTTACATCCCCCCGCTCTGGCTCGCCTACTTCAACAAGTTGAGAACGCCAAACTGGATCTTTAATACCATACGCAAACTTTTGTACTAGAATAAAGTCACCATCTAGTAGCGTTGGCATCATTGACCCTGATGGGATCTGAAATGGTTCAAAAATAAACGACCGGAAAATTGTGATGGCGGCAATCATTGGGAAAATCGACTTTGCCCCTTCAACAATTGCAGGTTCAGGTGCTATCTCAGCGATTACATCATCTTCTAAAAGTGTGCCACTGCTCCCTTGTGCAAGCGCGATACGCTCTTTTCTTTTCGGTGCATATAATAAGTGGTCCAACAACCAAATAAGGCCTGAACCTAGCGTAATTAACACCAATAATACTGAAAAATAGCCAGCCATCTAAAAATTCCTGTTATTTGCCTACTTTTAATATGGCTAAAAATGCATCTTGAGGCACTTCTACATTACCTAACTGTTTCATGCGTTTTTTACCATCTTTTTGTTTTTGAAGTAACTTCTTCTTACGACTCACGTCACCACCGTAACATTTTGCAATTACATTCTTACGTAACTGTTTCACGGTTGTTCTTGCTATAACATGAGCACCAATTGCCGCCTGAATTGCTATATCAAACATTTGCCGTGGGATCAGTTCTTTAAGTGCCTCGGCAAGTTGGCGGCCTCTTGATTGCGCGCCATCGCGATGGACAATAATAGCCAACGCATCAACTCTATCACCGTTAATAAGTATATCTACTCTTACCATGTCTGATACTTGGAAGCGTTTAAAGTTATAATCTAGTGAAGCAAAACCGCGGCTGGTTGATTTCAACTTATCAAAGAAGTCCATCACCACTTCAGCCATAGGCAACTCATAAGTTACTGCAACTTGTTTTCCGTGGTATGCCATCTTTGTTTGCGAACCACGCTTTTCTACACACAGTGTAATAACATTACCTAAGTACTCTTGCGGTACTAGGATATTTGCTTCAACCATTGGTTCACGCATTTCAATAATGTCGTTCACTGCAGGTAAGTCAGACGGGTTATCAATTTGAATAGTACCATCCTTTGTTACTATTTCATAAATTACTGTTGGCGCAGACGTGATTAGATCCATATCATATTCACGCTCTAGTCGTTCTTGGATGATTTCCATATGGAGCATGCCAAGGAAACCGACTCGAAAACCAAAACCCAGTGCTGTTGAACTTTCAGGTTCAAAGAATAACGATGCGTCATTCAGACTTAATTTATTTAAGGCGTCACGGAATGCTTCATAATCATCTGAAGCTATTGGGAACATACCCGCATAAACCTGAGGCTTAACTCGCTGGAAACCGGGTAAACGCTCAACCGCTGAATTTTGCGATAATGTAATCGTGTCACCCACAGGCGCACCATGAATGTCTTTAATACCCGCAATAACAAAGCCCACTTCACCTGTTTTTAAAATACCGGTATTCGTTTGCTTTGGTGTAAAAATACCAACATGATCCGCAATATGCGTTTGATCCGTCGACATTATTTTTATTTTATCGCCTTTACGCAATTCACCGTGTTTAATACGTACCAATGATACAACCCCTTGATACGGGTCAAACCAAGAGTCGATAATTAATGCTTGTAACGGCGCTTCCGGATCACCTTCCGGTGGCGGTACATCTCGTACAATGTTTTCCAGTACATCATCAATACCGATGCCTGTTTTAGCGCTACATTGCACCGCATCTAATGCGTCGATACCAACAATGTCTTCAATTTCCTCAGCAACACGTAAAGGATCTGCTTGCGGTAAATCAATTTTATTCAGAATTGGAATGACTTCCAAATCCATTTCGATGGCGGTGTAACAGTTTGCCAACGTTTGTGCTTCGACCCCCTGCCCAGCATCAACTACAAGTAAAGCACCTTCACAAGCAGCTAAAGAACGAGACACTTCATAAGTAAAATCTACGTGTCCTGGTGTGTCGATAAAATTCAACATGTAAGTTTCACCATCTTTCGCGGTGTAATTTAACGTTACACTCTGCGCTTTAATGGTAATGCCGCGCTCACGTTCGATGTCCATCGAATCCAGCACTTGCTGTTGCATTTCACGGTCAGTAAGGCCACCGCAGACATGGATCAAACGGTCTGAAAGCGTTGATTTGCCGTGGTCGATGTGGGCGATGATAGAAAAGTTACGGATATGCTTCATATACTGGATTCTAAACTTCTGTAAGTCATGGTTTATAATAAAGCCGAGATTTTACCTTTTATTTGCCGCAATCACCATCTATTTGCGTCAGAGGAATACTAATTGGATAAACTTTCACCAATCGAACTTCATGCTTCAAGCGTTTAACTTGCTGTTTAGCAATTAAAAAGCCTAAAAACCCACCTATCACAGCACAAAATATTTGCCAAGGTTCAGGTAAGCTAAAACCGACTGCGCTGATAAACAAAGCAAAAAATGCCCCCAACAATGGAAACATATATACAAAAAAAGCATTGCGCACAATATGTCTATCATCTAATGACAGACGTATCTGTTGACCGACTTCTACGACATGTTCAAGTTCAATTGGAAAGGTTTTGCTGTGAGTACCAAACAGTTTACTAAATATTTGAGAGCCACATTTACCATTGCAGCCGGCACAAGCTGGCTTTTGCTCAGCTTGTAAATATGCGGTAGTGCCATCAACTGACACCACCTGTAGAGTCTGTTCAATCATAAAGGTCGTTGTACCGACTCTGCAATGCTCTTTGCTGTCAACGCAGGGATATTACCTACAACTGATACATCAAAAGCACCTGAGTTATGCACATATACTGTGGTCGCGCCTGAAGAGAGCGCACCACTAGCGCGTTGTCCTGGTAATGGCCGCTGCACAAACACCGAAATATCAACTAAACCATCAGAGTATAAGTAGTAATCGGCCAATTCGTTATTTAAATCCAATTTATGTCTGTCTGATTTAAGTAACTTAAACCCCTGAGGTAACCATCCAATTACCCAATTGCTCGTTGTGCTACCTTGCTCATTGACAGTTTGCATTGGTAATGGTGCTGGAAATTCTTTCTGTTGTAGCTCAAGAAGTTGAGATGATGGCTCAGGAGTGACACTTATGTGAGTTAATAACAACTGCTCTAAAAGGTCACCTTGTTGGTTTACATAAGCCGCTTTCAAAAGTAATGACGATTGTGTGTCAATCCATAACCAATAATTATATTTACTCTCATCTTTTGACTCTATTCGTACCAACTGTGAAGGCCTGCCAGCAACTCGTCCTTTACCGCCCAGCACAAAATCATAATTTTCTAGTAAAGAAGAAATATCTTTAAATAAAACTTCCGGAATAGGCCCCGCGATTGAGTCTGTACTTATCGAGTACGGAGGCGACTGGGGTTCAAAGTAAGTTACACGGTCATTCACTCTTACCATTTCTAAGCCAGCACCATTCAGTAAGCTTAATAGTTCAAGTTCTGTATCACCTTGTTTTGCGTGTATCCAACGATAAGGTTCCATCCCCTTCCCCTTAGAAACAACGAATGATGCGTTAAAGTTCCTAGTATGAACAGCTTTTGCCATATTGTGTAAAAGCTGCTCTGCTGTCGTTACATCATTAGCGTTTGCAATAAATGTAAAAAATAAACCTAAAATACAGCCAATTAATCTCATTTAATTACTTCTTTTCCTCTGGCTGTTCATCTGCTCGCTGTATCTGCTTTTGCAAAGAGTACGCTACTCTTGATTGTCTTTGATGTTCTAAAACGAGAGCACCTATACGCTGCTGTTGTAGCTCACGCAAGCCTTTTTCGGCGCTTTCCAAAGCAGGTTGCTCTGAAGAGAAACTCACTGGAGACACTCCACCTGCCAATGGGGTTGATTGGAATACAGGTAAGTTATCTGTATTTTCACCACTTGGCTGCGGCATTGTATTCACTCCGACAATAGCAACAAGCGCGACACTCGCAGCAATAGCCATTTGTGATAGCGGCTTTTGCCAAGCGCTTAACTTAATTACTTTTGTCCCATTATCTTGAACATCAACCTGCGACCCCACTGGAACACTATGGCATGGCTCACTCTCTAACGCTGCAGCCACGCTTGCAGTAATATCAATGTTGAGCCCACCCTGGCGTTCACGCATTACATCCCCAATCTGGGCATAGCGAACAAACTTTTCAGTATCAAGTTGTGCCACTGATAGCTCATTCGACGGTAAGTCACCATCTAGCACTCGAGACGCTACTTCTTGACGCGATGCAGTGTGGTTAGCTTTTGTCATGTTAGGATTCACCTATTAATGGGTTTAAATTATTGTCTATCGCTTCTCGAGCTCTGAAAATGCGAGAACGCACTGTCCCTACTGGACAATCCATAATCACCGCAATTTCTTCATAACTCATCCCTTCGATTTCTCGCAAGGTGATAGCGGTTTTCAAGTCATCAGGCAAACCATCGATAGTTTGATATATCACTGATTTAACCTCTTCACTTAACAACAAATTCTCTGGTGATGCATTAGAGCGAAGTTGCTCTGCGCCGTCATAAAACTCGGCTTCTTCTGCATCGACATCATTGGCTGGCGGCTTTCGCCCTTGAGATACCAAGTAATTTTTCGAGCAATTAACAGCTATACGATATAACCACGTATAAAATGCACTATCTCCCCGAAAGTTCGGCAATGCACGATAAGCCTTAATAAATGCTTCTTGTGCAACATCCGCCACATCGCCATGATTCGACACATAACGAGAGATCAAAGCCGCTACTTTATTCTGATACTTGGCAACTAAAAGGTTGAAGGCGTTTTTATCTCCTTGCTGAACCCGCTTAACCAGTTCTAAATCCAAATCCTGCTCGCTCATTCGAGCCGGTACTCCTCATTGTTATAATTTATCACTTAATCACTATTGCCATTAATCACAGCTACTCTGACTAAGTTATAAATAAAAAGTTCTGTTTTTTTTATATTTTTTTTAAAATAAGTCCAAATTACACGTCTAGACGTATATATCAGCACTAAATGCTAATAAAAATATTCAGTATTGACGTCAAGTTAGTTGTATCATAGCAGATATGTACATATAGCTGAATGAAACGCATAGAAAAAGCGAAGATCATGAAACAAATAAAACACCATCACACTGACGTAGTTGTTATTGGCAGCGGTGCTGCCGGTTTAAGCTTAGCTCTATCTTTAGCAAACCACTGCCACGTAACCGTTGTCAGCAAAGGTGCGCTAAAAGAAGGTTCAACACTCTATGCTCAAGGTGGAATAGCCGCAGTATTCGATAAAAAAAATGACAGCATTGAATCCCACGTAGATGACACGCTGGCCGCAGGAGCGGGATTATGCGACCGAGAAGCGGTTCATTATACTGCTAGTAATGCTAAAAATTGCTTAAAGTGGCTTATTGAGCAAGGTGTGCCATTTGACATGGAATTTGACAGTAAAGGCAAAGAACGCTTTCACTTAACACGGGAAGGAGGCCACAGTCACCGTCGTATATTGCACACCGCCGATGCGACCGGTAAAGCTGTGCAAACCACATTAGTCAGTCAAGTATTAAGTCATGCAAATATCACTGTATGTGAACAATTCAATGCCATTGACTTAATTCCGAACAAAAATAATAAGAAACAGATCGATGGTATTTATGTCTACAATCGTATTGCCGAACAAGTAGAAACCATTTCAGCAAAGTTTGTGGCGTTAGCAACAGGCGGAGCTAGCAAAGTATATTTATACACTTCAAACCCTGACGTATCGAGTGGGGATGGTATTGCTATGGCATGGCGTGCAGGATGTCGAGTTGCCAATATGGAGTTTAATCAATTCCACCCAACCAGTTTATATCACCCAGAGCTACAAAACTTTCTTATTACTGAGGCCATGCGCGGTGAAGGAGCGCTATTGAAGCGTCCTGACGGTACTCGGTTTATGCCCGATTTTGACGAACGAGAAGAACTTGCACCACGGGATGTCGTTGCACGCGCGATTGATTATGAAATGAAACGTCTTGGTGCGAATTGTGTTTACCTAGATATCTCTCATAAAGATAAAGACTTTATCATTGAGCATTTCCCGACGATATATGCCAAATGTTTAAGTGTTGGGTTAGATATAACCAAGGATGCAATCCCCGTAGTACCTGCAGCACACTACACTTGTGGTGGTGTAATCACCGACTTCAATGGCAGTACTGATTTAAGTAATTTATATGCGGTTGGAGAGGTCGCCTATACAGGTCTCCACGGCGCCAATCGTATGGCGAGTAATTCCCTACTCGAATGTATTGTATTTGCTCATGCCGCTGCCAAAGATATTTTACTTAAACTTAACACTATGCCCGCCCCTCCTATGCTGCCTGAATGGGACGAAAGTAGAGTAAGTAACTCAGATGAAGAAGTGGTGATTACGCATAATTGGCATGAGTTACGTTTGTTCATGTGGGACTATGTTGGTATCGTTCGTTCAACTAAACGACTTGAAAGAGCATTGCGCAGGGTTGAGTTACTTAATCAAGAGATCCACGAGTATTATGCTAATTTTAGAGTCAGCAATAACTTATTAGAGCTTAGGAATTTAGTTCAGGTTGCGGAGTTAATTATTCGCAGTGCACTAGAACGTAAAGAGAGCAGAGGCTTGCATTATACATTGGATTACCCAGACCAAAGCAGTAACCCAGAACCAACCATTTTAACACCTTAGCTTGAACAGTTTAAACTTACACGACACAATCGTCTCCACGATTGTGTCGTCAACGCAGACTGTATAACGCACAACTGTTGAGAATGGTCAAAGTTATTCACTTCCAAAACAAGTACATTTAAGTACAACTTCGCCCGGCTAACTTTGCCTTCTATAACCTGTTCACCGGTTTGCCAACTAATATAGTTTTTTGAAATACTGAGGTTTATCACGCCTGATGTAATGAATTTCTTTTCCAGTGTATTGATACTGATCACACACCCCAATATACAACATAATATATTGCTGATTATCACCACAACCGTTGGGAATAACAAAATGAATAGAAAACTTAGACATGCAAAAAAGACCACGATTGTTCGATGGTCTAATACATTATTTTTTACTTCAAATCTATACGCGGACTCTGCCAAGAATTAATTGCACCATGGTATTTAGCTCTGCATCAGGACATTGTTCATGGCCCATAAACCAAGCAAACAAGTCCGGGTCTTCCATTTCAAGTAATCGTTGAAATACCAACTTTTGATGTTCTGACAATGCATCATACGCTTCGTCAACAAATGGCCCAAGTAAAACATCAAGCTCTAACATACCCCGACGACAAGCCCACTTTGTGCGAGATTTAGAAAAAAGCTCAGCCATTATTCACCCCTAAATTTTAATTTCTTATCACCTTCTTAAGTTTAAGATTATATCTTAGAATATGTGTAGAAATACACCGCTTTACTTTAAATCACCAAATAAAACTCTCATATCTGTTGTTAAATCATCACCATCCATTTATGACACTCTGGATATGCGTTATTATTAAAAAACTCAATTTATAGGGATCTATATTATGTCGCTCACTCGCGCTTTTCAGTTGCCATATCAGCTGATTTCTATTTCAGGTCAAGAGCAACTAAGTTATTTGCATGGCCAGTTAACGCAAGATATGAATCTAATCACTGATGAACAATTTATGTGGGCAGGCCACTGTAGTCCTAAGGGCAAGCTTTGGGGCGCATTCAGAGTATTTAAATTTAATGATCATTTTTTTATGATGGGCTCTGAAAGTGAAGTTGCGGCATCAGCACGAGAGCTAAAAAAATATGGTGTGTTCGCGCAAGTGGATATTCATCATTTAGCCTCTCCAAATATCATAGGGATATTAACTGACAACGAAACTAAAACATGTGAATTACTCGGCTTAAACTTCGCAAACTCAAATGCATGTGAGTTCGCCAATCAAAAAGCACTGCGTTTGGATGAAAACCGTATCGTGCTTTACGTTGATGAAGATTTCAATTTACCTGCTGAAATCACATTAAGTGATGAGCACCATGCCTTTACAGAGGCAACGATTATTGCGGGTGAGCCGCAGTTAAGTGATGGAATGGTTGAAGAGTTCGTCCCACAAATGATTAACTTGCAAGCAATTGGTGGAATAAGCTTTAAAAAAGGGTGTTATACCGGCCAGGAAACGGTAGCGCGCATGCGTTACTTAGGTAAAAACAAACGTGCTATGTATATTCTACAAGGCTCCAATGACAAAGCGCTCAGTGAAACTGATGTGGAAATACAGTTAGGTGAAAACTGGCGTCGAGCAGGAAAAATTATCAATCAAGTTTATAATTCCAAAACACAAAAATATAGTGCTTTAGCTGTACTACCTAATGACACTGATGTCACATCGACATTACGTGCTAAGCACTCGCCAGAGGTATCTATGTCAATTTTACCTCTGCCATATTCTCTAGAAGATGACAAATAGACGGGAAATATTATGAAAATCGCACCAAACAAAGTAGTGAAAATGCATTATTCAGTACTGGATAATGACAAAAACACAATTGATAATTCATTTGATGGTGAGCCATTATTGTTTATCATAGGTACAGGCTACTTAATTCCAGGCTTAGAAGATGCAATCATAGACAAAGTAGCTGGTGATACCTTAAGTGTGACCGTTGAGCCTGAGCAAGGCTATGGTGAGCGATATGATGACCTAATGCAAGCGGTACCTAAATCAATGTTTGATGGTATGGAAATTGAGGTCGGTATGCAGTTTAGAGCATCGACTGATGACGGTGATCAAATGGTTATGATCATTGATATTCAAGATGAAGAAGTCATCGTTGATGGAAATCATCCTCTTTCAGGGATTACTCTACATTTTGACGTAGAAATTTTAGAAGTGCGTGATGCGACTGAAGATGAACTAAGTCATGGCCACGTCCATGGCGATGGTGGGTGTGGTCACGATCACTAAGCTTTAATTTAAAACGCTCACCACCCAGGTGCGCGTTTTAAACACATTAGCAATGAGTAGCTAATTCATATCAAACGCATCTTTTTTGCGTTTTTTCAACTGAGTTTCAATCTCATCGGTCGCTCCTTCTTCACTCAGTTTTGGCTCGATAATTACTTTATCTTGCATCGTATCTATGAGTGCAGCCTGATCATTCGTTCCCAACCGATACTTCATTCCATCATTCAGTGTTATTTCAACTGCACGAAAGCCTGAAACAGAATACACCCAACCATCATTGGTGATCCTCATACCAACACCATGGCGAAACGTATTCGTTACCGCTTTTATAGACGATATTTCGTCAAAGTTTAATGATTTCTTCGCAACCCCAGGTCCAAACCACCACGATAGCTGTTGCGCTTTTTGGTCTACTTTAATTGTTAAACCGTAGAACACCACTGCCACTAACAACAAAACGCCTGCGAAAAGTAAGATAGCTGCATTGTTACCCATCAGCACGATTGCCATCGCTAAAAAGCTTGCAATCCAGGCGACAATTCCCCAGATAGTCCATGCTAATTGTGTATGTTGGTACATCTTTACTCCTATTAAAAGCTATAAACCAAAGTAACACCTAATTCGGTATCTACTTTTTGTTTGTTTTCTTCAGGCTGGGAGTTATATCTATAGGTATAAGACACTTTTAATGACACCCCCCCCATTACTTGGCTCACCAAGGCCGTCTCACTAAAGACTCTGCTATTTAATCCTGATAATGACTTTTCAATACTAAGATCATGGTTAAATCGAGTCTGCTTAGATACTGTTCTTTCCCATTGCAATGACACCCTCAGCAATTGCCCGTGCTGAGTTCGGTCTACGTCGGGTTCAAGCACCACATCATGAGCTGTTTTAGATAAATATAATCCAGGTCCGATATCGAAGTCGACGGTATTTTTGGTACCTTGGAATATCCGGTTGCCATACCCCAGTGCTACAGTCCCTGTATATGCTTTGCCATTAAACTTATCATTATTGTAATCGCCATAGATAAACAAAGACTCATTATCACGTCCAATTTTATAGTTCCCTTGCGCGGAAATATAATAGCGTGAAGCAGATACATCCGATTTATCTGTATCTGAATCTGTTTCTTCTTTATACAGGCCATCGAGTTTGAAGTGATTGCGCCAATTTTTAAAATCCTGATACACATTACTTTTTAACTTAAACGCTGTACTTCGTGTGTTACCTTTATTGGCTATCAAGCCAAACTCGATATCTCCGTACAACACTTCACCTTGATGCAACTTATGTATTTCTTCGTCGGATAACTCTCCGTACTGATGAAACTCTTCAAATGGGTCGACTGCCCAAGACTGAAAACTACATGCAGTTAGATAAGCGTAACCTGCTAATTTGATGTATGACACAATACTGATTTTCTACTTCACTCTGTTATTTTACTGTTCTAATTGCACTTTCTCTTGCTTCCATAATACATGACAAAATGGAGCATCCATATCACGGCTAATTAAGATACGTGCAAAAACTTCATCGCCATCTTCATATTCAATTCCGATAATAACTTGAATAAAGTGCTCCGGTTCAATTTCCAAAGAAACAAACTGCTGCCAATCATCATCTGGCTCACTATCCTCAATGAAACCATACTCTCCGTGATGCTCGTTAAATTGCTGAATATCTTGTTCCGATAAATTCTCTGGTGCTAACTGTAAAAAAATATCATACGCTTGATGGGTGATCTCTTCTACGCTAGAAAGGCGAGCAGACATAATGGCAATCTCTTTATTTAAGCTATAGCGCTATCATAGCAAAGTCATAAATTTGTTGGCTATCTAGATCCGTTAAATTATCAAATTTCTTTGATGAATTTACTCGAGATAGAGTTTACACTCTAATTTGGTTGTAAGGTTTACCGTTTTATGGAAGAAAATGATGATTACACTAGAAATCAAAAATAACATTGCTTGGGTAACGCTCAACCGTCCTAAGAAACAAAACGCGCTCAACTTATCAATGTTTATAGAACTTGATAAAATCATTAAAGACCTCAAAAAAGATAAAACAGTCAGAGCCGTGGTTTTATCCGGAGCTGGCGGTCACTTTTGCTCTGGCTTAGATGTTAAGTCTGTAGTAAATAAACCAGCTGCAATTTTCAAACTCTTATTCAAATGGCTACCAGGCAGTGCCAACCTTGTGCAACGTGTCACTTTAGCGTGGAAAGACCTCCCTATACCCGTCATTGCTGTTATAAATGGCAACTGCTTTGGCGCAGGCCTGCATATCGCCCTTGGTGCCGACTATCGCATAGCGGATCCGTGTGCTCAACTGGCTATCATGGAAGCAAAATGGGGGTTGTGCCCTGATATGGGCAGTGGTTTTTTATTACCAGGCCTTATTAATCAGGACATACTATGGCGTATCACGTCACAAGCTCAACCTATTAGTGCATCAAATGCCAAAGAGTATGGCCTGATCAGTGAAATACATACACATACAGCTGGTGCAGTCACCGCATTATTAGATTCTCTATTATTGTGCTCACCAGACGCACTTGCCGCAATAAAAAAAGTGAACAATTGCGCCTACTCAGCAAATCGACGACTAGTTCTCTCCCTAGAAACCTGGTCCCAATTGCGTTTATTAATAAATAAAAACACCCGCATTGCAATGCAAAACGCAGCAAAGGAAGAAATAAAGCCGTATATCCCGAGAAGTAAATGGTAAAAGAGTCTCATTGCCAAACGCTCTAGTACATATTATGGTGTCATTACTTTAGAGGCAGATAGACCTATTTTGATAAAACGTATTCTTCAAACCTGCTTTGCGTTATTGCTCCTTATTATTTGTTTGTACAGTGCGAAAGGTGTGATCCATATTTTCCAATTGACAATTCCTGGACCGTTATTAGGCATGCTAATTTTACTGCTCTTGCTGTCTGTAAAGTTAATAAAACCTATGCTCCTTTCTCCTGCCGTGATACCTATTTTAAAGTACATGGCGTTGTTTTTTGTCCCAGCCGGAGTAGGAATTATTCAATACATCCCCCTCTTTTCAAGCAATTTACTATTATTACTATATATTTTAATCGCAATCCCATGTCTTGGCCTATTTATCTCTGGGTATATCGCTAACAAAGGGCATTATCGTGAATAACCTCTTACTAATAAGCGGGCTCACCATTGCACTTTTCTCCCTCTGCCGCGCGCTCTATAAACGTATTCCCACCCCTTTGCTCAACCCTGTTCTTACTACTATTTGTATTTCAAGTACGATATTATTGGCATTAGATATACGGTACATAGATTACAAAGCCGCAACTATGCCTATTAACTTTTTCTTAGAATTGGCGGTAGTGTCTCTGGCATATCCAATTTATATGCAGTTTAGAATAGTTAAAAAGTCGCTGCTATTACTTATTTCAAGTAGCTTTACGGGCGTCAGTGTAGCCACTGTAGGCGCGTACTTCCTATGCTTGGGGTTCAATGCTTCACCAAACCTTACAGCGTCATTAGCAGCGCTTTCAGTCACAACACCTATTAGCCTCATTGTCACTGAAAGTTTAAATGGACTGCCGGCAGTCGCAGCTATCATGGTCATACTTATCGGTGTTTTTGGAGGCGTATTCGGCCTAAATATCTTATCATTTCTCGCAATTGATAAACCTCAAGCCAAAGGGGTTGCGCTTGGTGTATCATGCCATGCTATTGGCACTGCCACCGCAATAGAATATCACCCACAAGCTGGCGTCTTTGCGTCTGCCGCAATGACTATAAGCGCATTAATCACAGCCTTTTGGGTACCTATACTGTATAAATGGTTAACTAAATTCACTTTATTATTCGCGTGAAATATACCTCTAGGACTTCGCACTATGATTGAGCAAGAAATACAGCAATTTGAACATTACTTTAATTTAATTCGAGACTATCTCATCAACTATAGCATGCAAGTTGTTGGTGCAATTGTCATCTTAGTAGTTGGCTTATGGCTTTCTAACCGACTATCTAAAATGGTAGAACAGCTCATGCTGCGCCATAAGATGGATGTAACCTTAACTAACTTTATCAGTAATGTTGTAAAAGTACTGCTCATCATTATGTTCGTGATCATTGCACTGGGTAAACTTGGGATCAGTGTAACCCCATTTGTAGCAGCCATTGGTGCGGCATCTTTAGGGGCTGGCTTAGCTCTGCAAGGCATGCTATCAAACTACGGCTCTGGGCTTGCCATCATTGCTACCCGACCTTTTATTGTCGGAGATACAATTTCAGTTAAAGGAGTTAGTGGACTTGTTAAAGTAATCGAGCTCGGCCATACAATCTTGGTAAATGAAGACCAAGTTGAAATTACCATTCCAAATAAACATATTATTGGAGAAATCCTCCATAACACATTTAAATATTCATTAGTGAAAGGTGACATTGGTATTGCCTATAGTGCTTGCCCAAACACGGCAATTAAAGTCATTAACCAAGTACTTGGTGCCCATTCAAATGTGACAAATAACCCAGCACCCCAAATTGGGATCGAACGATTCGGTGATAGCGCAATAATTATCAGTTATCGTTATTGGGTACCTACCACTCAAATTATTGAGTCTAAACTCGCGATTAACCAGCTCATTTACAATGATATTAAAGCAGCAAATATTGATATTCCTTTTCCACAAAGAGTTGTTACGATCAATAAAAGTGATGACTAAATAGAATAGAAAAAAGGCACCTTTCAGTGCCTTTTATGTGGTTGGGTAACACTTAAATCTACTAATAAATTACTGTTGAGATCAATGCCCGTGCAGCACAAAGATCTGACATCATTCTGCTCATCGCCTCTTGTGAACTCAAATACCCCGTTGCAGCTTCACCGTCATCTAAAAAGAATGACATAAGCTGTCCTCGACGCGTCACTATATACATAGTCAATGCACTGTGACCTTTACTCTGTAAAGTTTGCACAAACTCACTACTCGGAACAGAGAGCTCAACGTGAACTTGGTCACTACTAGACAATTGATCTTCGGATATTTCTTTGCACACAAGCCAAGTCTCGCTCTGAGAAAACGGATCTTTCTTTCGAGCAAAGCATTGCACATCAAGAGGCAACCCCGGTACTGACCGAAATGTAAAAATACTGCTATTGAAGTGCCTAAGACCCACGTTCATTTTATCGACAAATATGCCGATATTATCTAACTCAGTACTTACATAGTTATCTACCATGGCTCGCCACCGGAATAAATCACACTTATTTAACTATAATTCTACTTTTAATTAGTGCAAGATTTCTATCATATGTAAATATTTAACACTAAATACGATAATTTACTAGGTTTTTCGACGAACCACTGATTTTCAAGACAAAGAGCTTCAGAAAAATAGCAATATACGCTTTTACACAAAAGTACCAGGGCGAATTGTTTTAGAGAAATAATGTTATTTTAAAAACAAAAAAGCACGATAAAAAATCGTGCTTTTAAGCATGAACTGTCATCGGTCATTACAGACCTTGTATGCGCAATACGTATCTTATGCTTTACGCCAAGTGGTCTTTCCTGCACTGTCTTCAAGCACAACCCCAAGCTCAGTGAGTGCATCTCGTGCCGCATCAGCAGCTGCCCAGTCTTTATTTGCCCGAGCTTCATTTCGAGCAACGATCAACCCTTCAATCTTTGCAACTTCATCATTATCTTGCTCACCTTGCAAGAATGCTTCAGGCGCTTGCTGCGCAATACCTAATATCTCACCTAACTTTACAAGCACATATGCATGCTCTCCTGCTGCTTTTACATCTTTCTCTCTTAGCACATTAATTTCTTTTGCTAATTCAAAAATCACAGGTAAAGCTTCTGGTGTATTAAAGTCATCGTTCATTGCCGATTCGAAACGTTTAACGTAGGTGTTCTCTGCTAGTTCCACTGCGATTGTTTCGATGCCGCGTAAAGCGGTATAAATACGTTCTAACGAGGCGCGTGCTTGGTCAAGGTTTTCTTGAGAGTAATTTAATTGACTTCGGTATTGCCCATTAATTAAAAAGTAACGTACTGTTTCACGATCATACTTTTTAAGAACCTCTCGCACAGTAAAAAAATTCCCTAAAGACTTAGACATTTTCTCTTTGTTTACCTGCACCATACCTGTATGGATCCACGTATTTACATAGCGACCGTTGTTCGCACAGCATGATTGTGCAATTTCATTTTCGTGATGAGGAAACTGTAAATCAGAGCCACCTCCATGAATGTCAAAGAATTCACCTAAGTGTTTCGAGCTCATAGCACTACATTCTATGTGCCAACCTGGACGACCATCACCCCAAGGGGATGACCATGATGGCTCATCTGCTTTAGCCTTTTTCCACAGTACAAAGTCCAATGGATCATCTTTATCATGAGCAACCTCTACCCGGGCTCCCGCCTGCAACATTTCTAAATCTTGTTGAGATAACTGCCCATATTGCTCAAATGTAGACACGTCAAACAACACATCACCACTATTGGCAATATAGGCATGGCCTTTCGCGACTAGACGTTCAATCATTTCAATGATTTCATCCATATGACCAGTCACTGTCGGTTCTATATCCGCAGGTAAAATGTTCAATGCAGCAAAATCCTCATGCATCGCTTTAGTCATTCGAACCGTTAATTCATTAATTTCTTCGTTATTTTCAGCTGCTCTTTTTATTATTTTATCGTCAACATCTGTGATATTTCGTACATAAGTAACTTGGTAACCCAAATGACGTAAATACCGGTTCATAACATCGAACGAGACATAAGTGCGCGCATGCCCCACATGGCAGAAATCATAAATCGTAATACCACACACGTACATGTCGACTTTACCTTCGACTAATGGTTTAAACGGCGCCTTTTGGCGTGTAAGTGTATTGTATATCTGCAACATGTAGCGTTATTCCTAAACAAAAGTAGACATGAACAACAATGATAACACTTGCTCTGCCGCCGCTCTATACCCAAATCAATACAAATCCATATGTTTACGCGCAATTTTTCATCAGCTGACAATAAATATGCGACGAAAATTGTCAGCCTAGTTATTTCTGCTATAGAATATCCTTCTTTGAAAACTAATTATTAGGAAGCCTCTATGGTTGTTCTACACACTAATTTCGGTGATATCAGTATCAAACTATTCGCTGAAGAAGCGCCAGCTACTGTTGAAAACTTTTTAAATTACGCTAAATCCGGTTTTTATGATGGCACTATATTCCATCGTGTAATTGACGGGTTTATGGTTCAAGGTGGAGGCTTTACACCAGGTATGGAGCAAAAAACAGTCCAATCACCTATTCAAAATGAAGCGACTAATGGCTTAAGTAATAAAACAGGTACGTTGGCTATGGCACGTACGCCTGATCCACATTCAGCTACAGCGCAATTTTTCATTAACGTAAATAATAATGATTTTTTAAATTTCAGCAGTGAAACATCACAAGGCTGGGGCTATTGTGTGTTTGCTGAAGTCGTTGAAGGCATGGATATTGTCGAGAAAATTAAAAATGTAGCGACAGGCTCTTCAGGCTTTCATCAAGATGTCCCTCTTGAAGATGTGCTAATCGAAAAGGTTACTGTAGCTTAATCGATTACAACAAATCATAAGCGGGTCATTTACCCGCTTTATTTTGCAAGAGGCCCAATGCGTAAAACTTACTTTATCTCTGACCTTCATTTGACCGATGACCGCCCTGACATTACCCGTGCTTTTTATGATTTTCTTGATACGCATATGAATCAAGAAGTCGATGCGCTATATATTTTAGGCGATTTCTTTGAAGTCTGGATTGGTGATGATGAACAAGCACCCTTGGCTATTAACATTGCTGAAAAATTAAAAACATTACAAAGCATGCATATTTCAGTGTACTTTTTGCACGGCAATCGAGATTTTTTACTTGGTAAAGCTTATGCACAGCAAGCCGGCTTTACGTTACTGCCTGAACAAATTGTAGTCAATTTATACGGCACTAATACAGTTATACTCCATGGTGATGAAATGTGTACGCAAGACATTGCCTATCAACAGTTTCGTAAAAAAAGTAGAGGGTGGTGGTGGCCCAAACTCATTCTTGCGACGCCACTTTGGTACCGCCGTAGAGTAGCTAGAAAAGCACGTTTAAAAAGCAAACAAAATCAATCCGGGAAAGCAGTTGAAATACTCGATGTGACAAACGATGCCGTCAAAGACATGTTTGCACAACACAATGTATGCAATATGATCCACGGTCATACACATCGACCTTATGTCCATACATATGAACCAATACAGCCCGAACAACCACTTCTTACCCGGACTGTATTAGGTGATTGGTATAGCCAAAGTTCATACTTAGTCGTTAATGAACTTGGCCAAAAACTCAAAGGGACGACCTTAAAGTAAATTTAACAAAGCAACTTATACTGGATATCCTGAGTGAAATTTAAAGTCTGTATCTGGGGAAGTGATCAAGTCCGCTTCTACTTCACCAAAAAACGTCACTCGTTCAGAAATATCACCACCAGCAATCTCTTCTGCCAGCGTTAAATAATCTTGATAGTGGCGTGCTTCTGAGCGCAATAAAGAAACATAAAAGTCCCCAAGCCTTTTATCAACATGAGGCGCAAGCTTAGCAAAACGCTCACATGAACGAGCTTCAATATAAGCACCACAAATCAACTTATCAATCATCGCATTCGGCTCATACGTTTTAACATGACGCAGCATCCCCTTTGCGTAGCGGCACGGGGTAATGCTGCGATATTCAACACCATACTCATCCATGATCTCTAACACTTGATAAAAGTGATGTAACTCTTCTTTAATCAGAATTACCATTTTATCTATCAAATCTTGCCCATATGGTGAATTAGATTTTGGGATCACTGACTTTGTGAGTTTATTCTTGTCTGGAAGCGCACGCCAATCCCCTTCTCGCTTATAAATGAGTGTTTCAAAGGGCTTTAGCCACTCTAATAAGGCATCAGCACTGTCTTTGTCAACTGCATATTTACGTATCAAGAACATCGCTGACTGGGCAGCTTTGAGCTCACTATTGACCTACCTGTGCATACTGACTATTATCCAAATAAAATACTCCCAAAAATTATAAGTTATGAAGCGTAAAGTATATGCGTACCAGCGGTTTAGCTCAGATGCTCAGATTGGAAACAGTTCGTTGGACAGACAGTCCAAACTAATACGGTCTTGGCTGAACAGACATCCCGAGTGTGAGCTCGAAGAAGAAATAGTTGATGAAGGTATATCCGCTTATACAGGAAAAAACATCTCCGATGGAGCTCTGGGCGAGTACTTTAACAAATTGGAACAAGGCCTTGTTCAGCCAAACTCAATATTACTAGTTGAGGACTTCAGTCGATTTACTAGACAAAATTTAAAAGAAGCAGAGCCTCTTTTATTCAAACTTTGGGATCATGGGATATCCTTTGCAATTGCTAACAGGGATAAAATTTTTGACCCATCAGGCAGAGATGACATTTTTTCGAGATTTCAGCTACTTTTTGAAATCAATCATGCTTTCAATGACTCTGAGTATCGTTCAAAGAAGGTCAAAGGTAGTTACGTTCGACGTGAAGAGAACGCTAAGCAGGGTATTGTTCCTAGAATGCGACGCCCGTTTTGGCTCGATAAAGAAGGCAAATGCAACCAGTTCAGGCCTATTATTGAAGATATCTTCGCTCTGTACTTATCAGGTCAAGGCCAGAGAAACATATTAAATGCGATCAAAGAAAAGTATCCCGACGCTCCATTTTTAGAGAAAACTAACCCTAGCACAGTCATGGATTGGATTTCAAAAGAGTCAGTGATAGGTATGTGGCGTGGTAACAAAGTTTACGAGGCAGCTATTGATGAAGCTACATATTATCAAGCGCAGGACATCCGTGAAAACCGTAAGCATAAAAACGTAAAGCCAGATAGCCAATGGCCTCTAACTGGCCTTATCCGCTGTAAAGGGTGTGGCTGTGGGATGAGCATTCAGCGAACCTACAACAAGCAGAAGCAACGTTACTCTCTCCCATTGCTGAGGTGCAGCAACACACAGCGCAAAGGCAAGAAAAGCTCTGAGTGTACCACTGTAAGCACTTTTCCCCTCATCGTCGCTCATTACTTTTTCTTTGAATACTCGCTTCGCAAAGTATTAGAGCGACTAACTAAATCTGAGGTCAACAAAGAGCGACAGCAACAAGAAAGCATGCTGAATAGTAAGCTCGCAAAATTAGAGTCAAAATTAGAAAATTACAGAATCGCAATTGAAGAAGAAGAGGCTGATGGAAACCATAACGCTTCAAGACATGCCATCAAGCATACTCTTAAAATAGAAGATGAAATAGAAGCTATTCAAGAACAACTGCAAGCTCTAAATCAAGACAGCCATGCTGAGAGTGCAGAACTAATACTACCCGACTTAATCGAGCTTCTAAGAGAGCCTAAGCAGTTCAATACTGCAATGCACAGGCTACAGCTATTTGCTTACCTCGATGGTAACAGGCTTTACTTCGATGAAACGCAAAACTTCGAGTACCAAGGCTTTGACAAGAAAATTAAAAAATACGTCGTAAAATGTGACAATTATCCATTGCCACAATTAGAAATTTCGAGTGAATACTACAGCGAAGAAAACCTGTTCTACCCGCTTACAAAGATGACAGATGAAGATATAGCATACTGGAAACATGCAATTGAGATACAAAACCTTCGTCAATCGCTACCAGCGGAAGAGTTTACTAAGCTTGACCAGCATTTTGACGCAACCCTAGGTGACTTCTTATCTAACTTCGACAAAAAGATGCAAGAAATAGATGACGACAAAGAAAAGCAGCAGCGAGAATAAGGTCTCATTCGACTATAGCTGAACAAGAACTTTCTCCATCGTAAGACCGATATAAGTTAACTCTCAATAGACATTTTGCCATATGGCTATTGAGAGTTTATCAATGAAGATAGTAATGCCTATGGCTAATGAGAAGTGAGGGTAATGTGAACGCTAGAATCTATTTGAGAGCAAGCACAAAAGAACAAGACGCCTATCGAGCTGAACAAGAGCTCGTTACTTTTTGTGAAAACAATCATATCAAGATTGTTGGGAAATACATTGAAAATTATACAGGTACTAAGTTAAAGCGCCCTATGCTAGGGCAGCTACTATCTGAATCTAATGCTGATGAAATACTTCTTGTCGAAAGCGTCGATCGGCTCTCTCGACTATCGCTAGATGAATGGCACCAGCTAAAAGCAATCATTAACGAAAAAGAACTACGGCTAATTGTTGCTGACTTGCCAACCACTCACACACTTATTAGTGATGACGACTTAACTAGTAACATATTAAAAATAGTCAACAATATGTTGCTCGATCTTATGGCAACTATGGCTCGTCAAGATAACGATAAGCGACGCGAAAGGATCAAACAAGGTTTGGCGCGCGCTAAGTCTGCTGGTAAAAACATCGGAGGGCGAAGTAAAAATAAAGCTACTCGCGAGAAAGTTGCTAGGTACTCAGCTAAAAATCTAGGTGCAGAAGAAGTAGCTAAACTGGCCGATTGCAGCGTCGCTACAGTATACCGCATAAAGAAAGAAATTCAGTTAGCTCAAATCGCATGTGCGTGATCGAATACGAAAGAGGGAGCCCCGTCACTTCTTAATTGACTTCTGCCGTCTAATTTAAGGTGCGTGATCGAATACGAAAGAGAGCCCCGTCACTTCTTAACTGACTTCTACCGTCTGGTTTAAGGTACGTGATCGAGTATTAACTTCTCAAATCATTGTACAACGTTAATGACAACTTAGTTTAGCTGCGTGATCGAATACGAAAGAGAGCCCCCGTCACTTCTTAACTGACTTTTACTGCCTGATTAAAGGTACGTGATCGAGTATTAATTTCTCAAATCATTGTACAACGGTAGTGACAACTTTGTTTAGCTGCGTGATCGAATACGAAAGAGAGCCCCGTCACTTCTTAACTGATTTCTACTGCCTGATTTAAGGTACGTGATCGAATACGAAGGAGAAACCACTATCACTTCTTGGCTGACTTTTGCCATCTGATTGAAGTGCGTGATCAAATATTAATTTCTCAAACCATTGTACAACGACATTGACAGATTTGTTTAGCTGCGTGATCGAATACAAACGAAAATAAATGGGATAACTAGAACGTTGTCAATGGGTTGTTATCTAGCAGTTTTATGTTGCATACCCAATAAAAAAATTGAGAAACTATATCTCTAGTATTCGATGGTAAAGGTAAAAAATATGAGCATGTTCGCAGATATCAAATTAACTTGCCCAGAGTGTGAGAAACAAATCGAACAAACAATTTCTATCCCTGAGCCAAACTTCCAAGCTGATCGAATGAAGGACAGCGGAGTAGAGTTTTGGGGCGAAATCGAATGTGAGCACTGCGAACATCACATTGATTATGTAGGTTCTAACAGTTACTACGAGTTGTACCTTTCGTCAGACCAAGTTGATGAAGAAGACCTTTACTTTAGTGAAGCGTCTTACGAGTTTGATGAATACGAGTCTGATGATGCTATTGAAACAGACGGTATCAAAGGCATTATACGGAACAGAGAAATAGGATCGCTCTATCACTTTTCAAAAATTGAGAACTTAGAAGCTATCGTTAACCAAGGATTAATTCCTAGAGGTCAATTAAAAGAAGGTGATTACAAGTACACAGATATCAATCGCTCAGATGGCTTTCTCAATGCAAACTGTATATCAGTTAGCTTTCCTCAATACAGAATGTTCTTTATCAAGCGAGTACAAAACCCCCAACAAAATTGGGTTATATTAGAGTTATCTCCTGAGATTATTTTGAATAAAGATTCAGCATTTTTTGAGCGAAATGCTGCATCGCGACAGGTTAAATCAGAAGTTATCGAAAATCGAAAGATGGCGACGGCATTTGAGAAGATGTTTGACGATATCGACGAACTTCCAACACGCGAAGAACGAGGCCTTCCAGATAATTATCCAACAGATCCACAAGCGGAGATCTTAGTCTTTGATAAAGTTGAATGCAGTCACATTATAGCCGCTCATTTTGCTAACAAAGAAACATTATCAAAGTACCAAGGGAAGCTAAACGGTATCAAAGCGGAGGTAAGTCCGGAGTTATTTGACAACAGACTTGATCATGAATTTTTATAATCGTTAAGTTAAGGTGTAGTAGCTCAAACCTGATCTGACAGTTACCCGTTTTTTAACGGTGTTTTGTCAGCTTAGATTTGAGCTAAATTCTTTTCAGCCCAAATCGATTTACCATCAATTAATGTTACCAGCGGAGTTCGTCCACAGCACATTTTTCCTTGATGAGTTCGTTCATTGTTGTAGTAATCCATCCATTCGTCCAGATCTTTTTGAAGCTCTTCCATGTCAGCATACAACTTTTTCCTAAATGTAATTTGGTAGAACTCATTTAAAATAGTTTTGTGGAACCGCTCGCAGATACCATTTGTTTGCGGTGACATAGCTTTCGTCTTTGTATGCTCTATATCATTGATCGCTAGATATAGCTGATAATCATGATGATCGACTCGACCACAATATTCAGTGCCACGGTCTGTTAATATCCGTAACATTGGAAGCTCATATTCATCGAAGTACGGGAGAACTTTATCATTTAACATATCGGCTGCTGTTATTGGCGTTTTGGTTGTATAAAGCTTGGCAAAGGCAATTTTACTATAAGTATCAACGAAGGTTTGCTGATAAATACGACCTACACCTTTCAGATTGCCTACATAGAACGTATCTTGTGAACCAAGGTAGCCTGGATGCGCTGTTTCAATTTCACCGCATGCTTCATCATCATGTTTCTTTTTCTCAAGTGCAGCGACTTGAGCTTCGGTTAAAATAATGCCGTCCTTTGCTACCTTAGCTTCGAGTGCCTTTAGCCGTTTTTTGAAATTTTCTAAGTTATGGCGTAACCAAATCGAGCGCACGCCGCTACCAGAAACAAAGATACCTTGTTTACGCAATTCGTTACTGGTTCTGTGTTGACCATGAGCCGGTTGAGCGACGGCATACTCCATTACTGCTTTTTCTGTTGCTTCATCTACTCGATTTTTAATGTTAGGTGCTCTGCGGTTTTTATTGATAAGCGCATCAATACCGCCATCGGTCACAAGTTCTTGATATCGATAAAACGTATCTCGCGATACGCCCATTACTTTACATGCCTTCGATACGTTACCTAATTCTTCGGCAAGATTAAGTAAGCCAGCTTTGTGTTTAATAATTGGGTTGTTAGTATGTAACATGAGAGTTACCTCTTTTGTTTTGATTTGAAGATTCGACACCTTTAATCAAAACGGGTAACTCTCAACTTTTCAAGGTGAGATGTAAGATCTAGTCTGAGCTAATACAGTTAAGGTGCTTACTACTCTTGAGGCAACTTTATTATTATCAAGCATAGCTTTAAGCAACTTTTCATATAGTGATTTGTGTAAACGAGTATATTCCAAATCATACTTTTCATGAGCCTGTTTATAATGCTCCAACATGCTTCCAAATCTACTTACCATTTCTTTGGAGCTTTCAATTTCTCTCCGAGCTAAATCAACCTTCTCTTGTTTCGATATAGGTAACTCCATGAATGATAAATATTCATACCGCCATGAATTTCTTGCCAAATCTTCATCCCACAAACTGAAATACCCAGACAGTAACATAAGTTTTGATATTTTAGAGTCATGTTCCGGATTAATAAATAATGCAGCAGTTAGCTCTGAAAGAGTCTGTATATCTCTATCAAAAATTTTTCTCGCATTTTCCAGAATATCATTTGTGACTCTTGTTTGTTTATCCAAAGGGCTTTCACTATTTGCAAAATCAATCTCAGCGTCATTAGCTTCTCTAACAATATCATCAAGCCTCTTCAAGCTAGGGCTCTCTTCGATTTCTTTCGGAGTACAGCGCTCGGAGACTTTAACTAACTTCAAACCGGCATACTCGTAAGCCTGTGCAACTAATTTTGAACAAAACTGACGGTTACTAGCAACTTCTATTGGAGCTTTAAACTGTGCGTTAACTGCACTCGGTATAGAGTACTCTTTGCCGACTTGAGAACGAGCATACTGACAAACAGCTGGGACAATGGAATTATCTATAGCCCGAAAAACAGATACGTTATCTTTCGATTCGAAGAGTAATCGCTGTATATTATTAGAGTGAACACCGTCTCGGTCTGAATGAATGTAACTGCCATGACCAACATACAAAATAGCGTGAGAAAAGCCCCCTTTAGTGTACTTTTTTATTACTCGACTAAGCTTTTCATCATTCCCAGTAAGTATGATATCTCCAGCAATCAAGCTTTCCATTTTTAGTAAAAACATATTAACTTCCTAGTAATACAATCTGTAAGACAAACACCAAGCCACGGAATTATAAATTTATAAAAAAGATGCTATACACCTCGTCAAAATAATCCGTTTTTTCGCACCTTAATTTTAGGGTTTCTATAGGTTAATAGTACTTAGTCAATGCTAGCTCTAATTCATTAGCTTTTTTCTCTAACTCTTTTACGGTAGGCTTTCTCGACATACGTTTTATTTTTTCTTCGGGGTCTTGTAACCGATGATTTAATTCCGTAGAAATTGATCTATTTAGATCAACCATGTACTCATACTCATCTAAATGAATAGTCATAACCCGCTTATCTAGATCATCAATTAGAATTGCTCTGATAGGACATGCTTGTGCAAGTTCAACAAATCGGTTATCAAATGAAGCAAAAAATGGAACATAGAAATCGCCAATATCAGACATACTTGCAAGTGTTTCTTGGTACCTTACCGCAAACAGATCCCAAGACATTCCTTTTATTTTGTGAAGTGATTTTTTCCCCAGTTGACTGATTGGATCAAAGAATCTAAAGGTTTTACCATACTTCAAAAGTTTCCATGAAAAATAAATTTCAGTTTTAGCAAAGGCACCTAGAGTATCTAATGAATATTCAATCAATGCTTCCAACTGCTTGTACAACCCCATTTCTTTCTGTTCTCTAAGTAGAACAGCTTTAAGGAAGATGAGATAAAGCCCCATTCTTCTGTCTAGAAACCTTTGGGTTTCGGTACTTGATTGAAAGGCACGTAATGCTTCGACTGCTCTCTGGCCAGCAACCTCTTTGTTTTCAGTGAATTTTGGGTTACGAATATCAAATGATTCACCTTCATACTCTAGGTGGTCAAATCGCTTTAATGCGCTGATGGTATTAAATGGCCGGAGATTTTCTGGCTTCAATGAGTCCAATAAGTTTTCAATAATGAAAAAAGAATAATCAAAATTAAACCCTTGCTCTTTCCCCTCCATTATAAATCTAACAAGCCCTTCAAATCTGCTTTCTTCTTTGTCTAGAGAGCCTCCACTTTCCCATATTCGAAACCTCTCCGCAGCGTTAGAATCTAGACTTAGCGAATAATCTATTGGAATTCGAATTCGACCTTTTCTTTTAGTATCTTCGTAATGCTTTTCGGAATAAAACAATAACCCCGTACCATAAAAAAATTTTTTTAGTGTCGGACAGTCATCTTCAATGCTTTTCAATGAAGAGTGTGAAAACCCTGCCTCAATGTTATTTGTGGAATATACTAGCCTAAACCCACGGAATAAATTTTCGTTATTATCTATTAGGTTTTTGAAGCTATCAGAAGACGCATGCATCACTATTGCATTTGCAGCATTTTGAAGCCTTATTATCCTTTGCTGCGGTGTTTCCGTTCTCAATGATTACTCCTTCGAGTGATAAAAACTTAATGGTATGTAACTTTTGAATTAGTGACTCATCTAATCGCTAAGAATCCTGATGCTAACCTTTACGACTAAACTTAAAACCTTTTGAGAGTAAGAAATAGTGGGAAAGGTTAGCATGCACAAGGTCTGAATTGAGAAAATACTAACTTACCCAACCCTAACTAACATTCATGATTGCCAGTTATATTTGAGCGAGCCTCTCAAATTACCGTGGTGAATCTAAAAAGAAATAGCTAGACTCACGCCACGGGTGTTTCCTCGTCTTTCACTGGAAGCGGCTCTATTAAGCCTCTTTTACGCCAACGATTGCCATTTACTAAATATTCAAACGACACTTCATTTGATAGCGCCAAACTATCGGCATGATCAGTAATAATTAGCTGCGGACTAAATCCATTATTCAATTCCAATTCATTGCAATAAGTTGATAACTGACTAAACAAGTTCTCAACAGCTTTAATATCCTCATCCACAGCCCTTTCTGTTGTTGTTCTATATTGCGCTTCTTGCTCTTTCTGCTCTTCAAATGTATCCGAATTATCTCGATTAAAGTTAGGGAAATAGACCTGTGTTGGTTGATCTAAGAAAAGTAATGAAGGGATTGCGCATGCATCTCCTAGCTCAGCGAAATACTTATGCAATGCCAAAAACAAAGTAACATGGCAATATAACCAGTTAGCCCCACTTCCCATTGATCTCAAATAAATTTTTTCACCATCGGATGTTAGGTGATATAAGTCGAAAGTCTCAAATGAAAAATGAAGATTAATTGGCTTGTAACTAGCTTCGAATTCAAAATGGCTTCCAATCTCAGTCATATATTCATTTACTGTTGCAGACGCATCTTCGAGTCCACGCTGCACATCATACTTACCAAGGTCTCTATTTATGCTTTTTAACTGTTTTATCAGAGCTTTTAGTTGTTGCTCGAGATCTGCATCATCAGCGATATTAAGATTATCCAAAAGAGCGAATAGCTTAGCCTTTTGCATAATAACACTTTCATAAAGACTCTTATTTTTTGCTATTTTTTCTTCTGTAGCTTCGACATCTTCTATTTCTTTACTCAGAGCTAGTAACTCTTTGTTTAATAACTCAGTCTCCCTTTGTACCGCAACCAGAGATGACTGAAATTTCGCTTTCATTGGACGAGCTTGTGCTAGATTTCCAGATACCTTAGAAATAGCTTTTTTCAGTCTAACTGCGCTTTCTTGAAGTGAATCTTGTTCCGTATTACAAAACGGACAAACTGATGTTGATATATGAACATGCTGCGGAACGCTAAATTTCTTTATGTTGCCAACAAATCGCTCTTCTTCGCTAATGTTTTTATTAATAGAAGCAATTTGACGTTGCATTTTTCTTAATTCTGCTGTTTTACTATCACGCTCTTTTTTTAGTTGATTATATCTTTGGGTTATAGCATCAGAGTTGTGGTTAATTTTTTCAGGGACAACTATTTTATCAAGTTGTTCTTTAGCATCTTGAGGGTGTCGAACTATCTTCTCTAACGACAGAGGTTCATCTTTAATCCCCATTAGCGCGTATAGCTGATTTAAAACTGGACCGACTTTTTGTTTGTTAACGTCAGAAGTTCGCTTATTAGTATCTTTCAACCTTTCTAACTTCTTAACCTCAGCCGTTAATCGCTCTTTCTCTTGAGATAAATGATAAAACTCTTGATCAACTAGCCCCAGAAATATTTTAGTATGCTCTATCGCTTGATCACGCTTAGCTTTTTCATCAAATCGATAGAACAAGGCATGTTTGTTAGCTACTAAGTTTTGATGTTGCAGCGTAAAAGACGAAAAGCTTCTAATGGAAGGTGTTGGCGCTTTCGCGTTAAACCTTCTATTAGCTCTCGCAGCCAAGGATTCATCGACATCATCTATATCCAAAAAGAAGTCTCTTAAATGTTTCTTGAACTCTTCTAATGGACGGAAATAGCTCGTATTGAAGTATTCTCTATCAATTTCGTCGGATTCAAAAACATCTTCGCGGCGAAAGAAAGCTTTGTTAGTAAGGCTCGGATCACGTGCAATAACCATATCTTGCCCATTAACAGCTAAAGCAACGTAATACATGTCAGCGTTATCAGTAATAACCCCTTTAGGAATTGTGTTTTCGCCACTACCAAAACAATAGTCAAAGATTTCGATAAGAGCACTCTTACCTGTCGAAGACTTACCAGTCACGACGTTTAATCCTTTTTGAAACTTTACAGGGTGTTTGTTCCCATTATTATCAATAACGCCAATTTCGTGAATTAAAGTTCTCATTGCGGTTTCACTCCTAAAAACGCATATATTTCAACTACTGAATGCTCTTTGAATAAACGACCTAACTTCTCTGCAACTTTTGGGAAAGCGATTTCTTTGCTCTCACTGCCAGATATACTGAGAGACAAGCTCTCTTGATTTACAACTATCCAATCATTAACCAAGCAATATTGAATGCATTGCTCTGTTAGTTTTTGAAATGCGTCGATACGTTCTTGTAGATCGTAAAGCTTAGAGCGGTCGTCAAAAACAGACCAGATTGAACTTCTAACATTTGAATTAGATATCTTTTTTTCGTAAATCGGGTGACTACAAAGCGGGATTAAAAGTGGAGCTAATAAAAGGTTATTCTCGGCTTCGTCAAGCGCTCGATAGAATGAAACGAAATAAGGTCCATACTCAAACGGGTTATACTTTAGCTCGTATAGTGCATCAACGACACTGCTCACTTTTCAACCCTCCACTGCAATTCACGCTCCTCGTCATCCATTGCATCGTGAATTAAACCATTTTTGTATTCAATCGGAGGTATATTATCTCCCATATTCAACGCTTGTTCGCCAATAGTATTGTTATATAGTCGTTTTGAACTCTTAATAACATCATCGTCCTCTAGTTGGGCATTGGAGTATTGAAGTTGAAACTTCTTCACCAATCGATTCTGATAAGTAACTGTTTGCTTTCTATAGAGTGGATATTCATCTAATTGTTCGATAAGCGAGTTTTGCAGTTCGATCCAGTTTCCCACCGCATCAGTAATCATCACATTGTGATTAATATCCGTAATTTTTTTTACAAAATCGCGATCCTGGTGCTGCTCAATCTCACTCTCTGACGCCTCTTGTCCAGAAAATGCAGGGAAGGTAAACTCCTTTTTACATAAACGCGCAGTTAACTCTTCACACTTTGCAGTAAAATCCTTATAACAAATACTCCATGATTGATTTGAGGCTTGACCATATACAAAGCCTACAAGCCCGTCTAAGTAGCTTTTACGATTACTAGGAGGTATGCCCACAAGGTAAGATTTAACTTTTTCTTGAAGCTTTTGGGAGCTATCAGCTTCCGTATACAAGGTAACTTTTGTAAGCAAAGTCTCAAGTACATTTGAATCGTACGCCATAACTGACTTTTGATGCTTGATTACTTCTGATACTTTTTCAGCGTTAACTTCTTCTTCGCTTCTTTCTGCGAATATTTCTTTAAGCACAGCTAAACGCTTGGCGGAGCTCAAAGCGTTCCAATTTTTTAAACGTGTAGTTTTTCCGAAAGCTTGGGTTGTATGTAAAACCAAGACACCATACTGATGATGTTCGAATGCCGGCTCAAGCCAATTTTTTAGTGTTTTCCATAGGTTTTCGTGATGGTCTGTAAGTGGCGAAGCATAATCTTTAACTTCGGTTTGTATAGATACAGAAGAGTCTGAGGAAAGTAAGCTAACATCGCCATCTAATTCGAACCAAATTCTCTGCCCATCTTCAAGTGAAAAGCAGCTATCCAAGCCAATTAGCACTTGATAATGAAACGCTAGCGCTGTTGTTAATGCAGCATTTTTTGTTTTAATTGTGCTCACTCCCTCTTCCTAGACTCCAATAATTGTCAATAAACTGAAATTTGAGACAACCAACTACCTGTAACCCTTTGTATCAATGTTTACTGACTTCTCGTTCTAATAAGTCTGCAATTTCACAATCAAAAAGCTCGCAAATTTTGTCTAAAGCCCCAATATCATACTTTTTCGCAGTTTCTTTATACATGAGAGTAACTGTATTTCTACTCAAACCGGTCTCTCGGATGACGTCACTAATTTTCATTTTTTGTTCGCCCATCAAACGTGCAAGGTGACACCTGATCATGTGGCCTTCCCCTCAGAGCAAGACAATCAAACCTAAGACTATTTTATACACCCATAATATTGCTTTGTCTTTAATTTTTTAAGTTTAACTCTAATTATTACGGTTTAGAGGAAGATGCATTTGACTTCGTAATATCCAAAGCAAGCATTCAGCAAATATTTTCTATTTGAGCAACTGCATAATACCTAAAAGATTGCACCGGAATGCTTAATACAAGACCTGAATGACGATCCCACGACAATTGTTGCAATCAAATGATAAAAAACATACGCCGCTAATGACTTCTAATACGCTGCACCACAGCATGCTAACTTTTCGTTCGGTCATTTAGGGGGGCTAAATGACTGTTATTAATAAAACTCTTTAATTTCAAGGAAAGCGTAAGACAGTGTTTAAGATAAGTGCAGGCCAACCATCATAGATATTTCGGTTGTTGAAATAACACCCAAATATGTTGCAGCGCAAACACTTCCGATAAACAAAACACAAAGTTAAGAACGTGTTAGTTGATATGTACAAGGGGCACCATTAAACACATACCTACTACCCCCCTCCGACCTATGCAAATAGAGCATAGCATTAACGCACCAATACACTATTCAACACTATTGGTGGGCAGTTTAATACAACATAAATAATCAATAATAATTAGAACAACCAATAACAGTAAAGCTTGCTAGAAAGATCACTAAACTAGAATCTGTAATACAACGGGCATGGCACTATAGACAACAGCAAGGACGTGTCAGGCTTCGCCCGACACGTGCACCCCCGACGCTGTCGTGGGTGTACTTCCTATTTGTGATAGATCACAATCAAACATCTACTTGCAAATAAGTAACTAACAATTAGAGGTCACCCCAACCATTTATAACTGCTCAATTCGATAACCAACTGCGCGACAGCTGATTACAACTATGTAACTGAAACGTCAATCTCATAGCCACCCATAATGTCTTTGTAAGCTTTCTTCATTACTTCTTGTGCTGTTAAAACGTCACTTTCTTTGACGATTACCGAGTCATGCATAGGCAATGCGGCTATACCTCTATCGCATAATTCTACCAGAATTGCATCCATGATTTTGCTATCCGTGTTTTGAAGTTTTAACCCTATATTCTCTTGAGCTATATACTCACTAATGTCAGCATAAGCAGAAGATAGGTAGCCGTATGCCTCCCCCCCAGTCATACCATCTGGAAGTCCTTCTATAAAACTTTCCCTTGCCTCAGGAACTACCTTAGCTCTTTCAATCGGACAATTCATTTTGTGCTTGAATTCAGAGTTAGCGCTTCTGGTTACAGCAGCCTTAAAAGCAGACAAGTTCTCAGAGTTCACAAAGCGTAATACAAGCGCCTTAACAAGCCCACGCTCTAACCCTTCTATAATATAAGGGTCTCGAGCTATCTTAATACCAGCCCAAGCATATAGCATGTTCAGATGCATAGCTTTGAAGTCAATTTCCTTAGTAGAGTAGCCATCAATTGTTATTAATTTTCGATGCTCTTTTTTACTAGTTTGATAAGAGTTAACTTCATTTCGAGTGTAAAACCTTCCGCCGAGATCAAGTGAATGTTTGAATATCCGTGTTAGCGCAACTTTTTGCTTTTTATTATCTTGAAGAACTATTGTATTTTGCAGTAAAGAGTTCACCTTACTAACTCTACTAAGCAAGTGCTTTGCACTTTTAGGCAACGGTAACTCAACTTTGTCTTTGTCCCTTAGAAGGATGCCAGTACCCACGAATACTATGTTTTTCCACTCAAACTTACCATAGGAATAGCTAGCAAACTTTTCTGTTGGCCAAAAAGTCGACTGCTCGGGATTCCCTTCAACTGGAGCTGCAATATGTTGCTTAATTAATCCAAGTTTACCAAGAAAATCCAAAAGCTTAATTATGATTTCCGCATTTAATGAGCCAGAACAATGACTAGTTGATCGGGAGTACCTTACCCTACACTCATGCTCCTTAGCATACAACAAGTGAGCCAGAACAATACTGAGGTACTCACGATATACACTCTTATGAAACTTTTTATCGTTAGCTTGAAAGTCACTCTTTAATACTTCGAGTAACTCCTCTAACGCAGCTATACTTTTATAGCTTACTCGGCTCATAAACCTACGAGTTACCTTTTCACCTCGAAGTGACGAAGAGCTAGAGAGTTTTATAGCTCTATCGAGTTCTAAATTATCCTTAGAGCTCACTTCTGATACTACCTAACACTGCTTGCGCTCGAGGCTGGCAAACCACTGTGGAACTTAAAGTCATCGTCTGGGGTGGAAATTAGCTCAGCTTCAACAGTGCCCAAAAGCTCTACTCGTTCAGAAATATCAAGTTCGCTAATTTCTTGTGCCAGCTTTAGGTAGTCTTGGTAGTGGCGAGCTTCTGAGCGTAGTAAGGAAATATAAAAATCCCCCAAACGCTTATCTACATGTGGCGCTAATTTGGCAAACCGCTCACACGAACGCGCTTCAATGTACGCACCAACAATGAGCTTATCCACCAACGCGTCTGGCTCGAAAGTTTTTACATTACGAAGCATGCCCTTTGCATAGCGACATGGCGTGATGCTTTGATACTTAATGCCATACTCGTCCATAATTTCAAGTACTTGATAGAAGTGATGCAACTCTTCTTTAATTAGAATCACCATCTTATCGATGAGATCTTGACCATATGGAGTATTTGACTTTGGGATCATCGACTTGGTTAGTTTGTTCTTGTCAGCCAACTCACGCCAATCTCCCTCGCGCTTGTAGATAAGTGTTTCGAACGGCTTTAACCATTCAAGTAGCGCATCACCACTAGCTTTATCTACAGCATACTTTCTGATTAAGAACATTGCTGACTGAGCTGCTTTCAACTCACACACTAAGTGGTCCGTAAGCACTACAGTTAAGTTTTCACGTTTTGTTGCCTCTGTTATCCACTCATCAGGCGTTTCACATTTTAAAAACGAATATATAGGTTTTAACAACTCATCCACGTTACACCTCCAAACTTGCAAATTTATTGCTTTGGAACTGTGCACCATTGCCATAACTGCAAGGCTCAATCGTTGTACAACGATTGAGCAATGTGCACATATATACTTTAAGCTCGCAGATCAGATGGTCAATTAGGACAATTGATAAATTATCTGGGTCAATTGCTGCCTCAATCCACGCTTGAGGTGTTTCACATTGTAAGAATTGTTTAATTGGGTGTAATAGCTCGTCCAAGGGTTACATCTCTTCTAAAATTCAGGAAAATAGGTCTTATGACTCTTAATTTTGCGCAACGCGAGCAATTATACCATAACCCTACCCAACACAAGTAGTCGATACTTCGCCTTGAACCGACTCGGGAAACCGATTTTATTTTATCTGTTTTCAAATAATTCAAAACTTTTCAATTAGACGAAAGTTTAACCTTTTCTTGACAAAAATTGAGCAGTCCCTCATAAATTATATGTGCAGTATAAAAATAATACCGACAACAAAAAGGGGCATAATATGATTTTTAACCATTTGTGGGGCTTATACGCTCACCCACTTGAAGAGTGGCAAACAATAGATAACCGTCATGAAAGCGTAAAGTACAGCCTATCTCATATTGCAATAATCGCATTGATCCCAAGTATTATGGGGTATTACTCATCCGTTCATCTAGGATGGGAAATTGGTGTTGGAGATGCCGTTTATTTAACACATGAAAGCGCACTACTTATTGGCATTGCCATGTATACAGCACTCATTTTAGGCATTTTTGCCTTATCGTACCTTGCACATTGGATGGCGGTTACATTTGGCGCCAAACCAACATTTACCCAAACTTTAGAGCTTTCTGCTTATACAGCAACACCTATGTTTATGTCGGCATTCTCAGCATTTTACCCTGAACTTTGGTTTGTGGTGTCTGCGGGAATGGTTGCCTTAGCGTATTCTGTTTACTTGCTCTACACAGGTGTGCCAATACTTATGCATATTCCTGAGGAACGCGGGTTTATCTATGCCAGCTCTGTGGTGACTTGCGGTTTGATACTACTAGTGATTATATTAGCTGCAACAGCAATTTTATGGACCAATGGCATAATTAGTCCTACATTCAATTAGGGGTATCGAAACCGACACCCCTTGCTTTTATCCTAAATTAAAAAGGAGCGACTAGTCGCTCCTTTTTTGTTTTAATGAACCTGTTAACTGACTATAAGGTTATTCACCTTCGTCTGTTTCTTGGTTATGTAACTCTAAACTAGAAGACATGGCATGTTCACGTGTTGACTTAGCTGAATCATTACGTAATGCATCAATGCGATTCAAATAATTTTGATCAACATCTCCAGTAATGTATTCCCCATCAAATACTGATGTTTCGAATACTTTAATCTCTGGATTCTCTTGACCAACAGCAGCAATCAAATCATTCAGCGATTGATAAATTAGGCCATCGGCGCCAATGCTTGCGTTAATATCTTCAACTTCCCGTCCGTGCGCAATCAGTTCTGCCGCAGATGGCATATCAATACCGTACACGTTAGGGAAACGTACTTCTGGTGCTGCTGATGCAAAATACACATTTTTTGCACCGGCTTCACGCGCCATTTCAACAATTTGCGCCGATGTTGTACCACGTACAATTGAATCATCAACAAGTAAGACGTTTTTGCCTTTAAATTCACTGTCGATTGCATTGAGCTTGCGACGAACTGATTTCTTTCGTAGTTCCTGCCCCGGCATAATGAATGTCCGGCCAATGTAACGGTTTTTCACAAACCCTTGGCGGTACGGCAAGTTCAACTCAGACGCTATTTCTAACGCTACATCACAAGATGTTTCTGGAATAGGAATAACCACGTCAATGTCTTTGTCTGCCCAATCTCTTGCTATTTTCTCACCCAATTTAGTACCCATATTCATACGGGTCGCATAAACTGACATATTATCAATAACTGAGTCTGGGCGGGCAAAATAAACAAACTCGAAAATACACGGTGCATGTTGAGTTTTCACTGCACAGATTTGTGAATGCAATTGTCCATCTTCGGTTACATAAATCGCTTCGCCTGGCGCGACGTCACGAACAAACTCAAAACCATCAATCTTTAACGCAACACTTTCAGAGGCAAACATATACTCAACACCACTGCTCGTCTCTCGTTTGCCAAAAACCAGTGGGCGAATGCCGTTTGGATCTCTAAATGCAAGAATACCATGTCCGATGATCATCGCAATACTCGCATAACCACCTGTTGCCTGTGCATTTACCTCGGTAATTGCATTAAACATGTCTTCAGCATCGAGTTTCATCTTGTTAGGTTTACCTAACTCATGTGCCAATATATTTAATAAAATTTCAGAGTCTGACGTTGTATTTACATGACGGCGCGCCGTGGTAAATAAACGCTCTTTAAGTGCTTCTGCATTGGTTAAATTACCATTATGAGCAAGACCAATACCAAAAGGAGAGTTCACATAAAAAGGCTGAGCTTCAGCTGAGCTAGAAGAGCCTGCTGTTGGATAGCGCACATGCCCAATGCCGATGTTACCTTGTAGGCGCTTCATATGACGTGTATGGAACACATCTTTTACTAAACCATTTGCTTTACGTAGACTAAACGTATTATTGTCAATAGTAATTATGCCAGCAGCATCTTGGCCACGGTGTTGCAAAACAGTTAAGCCATCATAAATCGCCTGATTTACAGGAGAAGTTCCGACTATCCCAACGATACCACACATGAAATTTTCCTCGCCGATTAACGGTTTACTGAATTTAAAAAGCTGGAGTTATGCTCAAGGTAGGTAAAAAACCACTCTATCACAAAGCCAAATTCAGGGATCAAAGTAGATGCTGACCACCACTGCGTGCCAGGCGCACTAGTGAATGCATCCAGAAAAAACAATAAGGCGCTGACGACCAGTACGCCTCGTAAACCACCAAATACGATTCCGAAAAGTCGATCGGTGCCAGACAAACCCGTGCGCTGCACAAGCTCACCTAAGATATAGTTAACAAACCCACCCAACATCAAGGTCGCAATGAATAATATGGCAATTGCGGCCGCATTTCTTAAAAGGGGTTCTGAAATGGAAGTGAGAAAGGTTGCTAGATATTGATAAAAAAGACTAGAGATAAAGAATGCGCCAATCCATACGACTAGAGACATAGCTTCTTTGACGAAACCACGAAGTAAGCCAAATAATGTCGATAACCCGACAATACACAGTATAGCGTAATCAACCCAGATCATAATAACCAATAAGTCGTTAATTTGGGCGCATTCTATAAGAGCCTAAAGGCAATTACCAGATCATTTTGCAATATTGAACTGAGTAAGACGACCATTCAATTTGGTTAATTCTTTCAATTTAGATAGCTTAGATTCGAGTTTCGTCTTATCCAGGTCTGGGCCAACAAACACTTTGGTCAATGTACCATTAGGCGTTTTTACTGGTCGTGTAAAAGCTTTAAAGCCAGCATTGTGTAACTTTTTAACCAACGCATCCACATTCGGTTTATGTGAAAAGCTACCCAACTGAATCACATAAGCCATTTTTGTCAGGTTGGAAGTGCTATTACGCACCGGGGGAGTGACTTTGGGCTGAGACTTTACTGTGACTTTTTCTGGTGCAGGTTTGACTTGCTCTTGCACTGTTGCGTCTGTAGTAGACACATTTACACTACTATTTTTCGTCTCAGATTCATCGGCTTCAATCTCACTATTTACTTCAGCTACTTTTACAGTAGGTTCAAGTAAATGCTCATCGTCTGCCTCAACCTCCTCAATAGCCTCACCACGTATCGTTGGGCCGTTCTCTACTCGCAGGTTTATTTTCGATTTTAAATCGACTGTCGTAAACTCAGGACGTTCTGGGATGGCTTTAAAGCCTTCTTTGTAGTGAACCTTTTCACCATCAAGAATATTGGGAATAAAAACTATGGCCGCAACAACGACGATACTTGTTCCTACTAGACGGTTAATAAATCCTGAGTTCACGTAATTACTCTCTATTTATTCAAAATATGCAATGGCATCTGCCACCGTGAAAAATGAGCCAAAGATAATCAATACAGTCTGCTCATCTAGTATTGGTACAATACAGTCAAGCGCCTCTTGAACGCTGTCAAATACCTGACTCGATGCTATGTTTGGTATCAATGTTTGTAAGTTGGTTGCTAATTCTGCACGAGGGTTTTGCAAAGACGCACATGACCATGTATCTACTAAATCAACCACTTCATTGATAACACTCAACTTATCTTTATCTGCAAGCATAGCGATTAATGCATGAATTTTAAAGCCCCGCACTTTAAAGTCATTCAATTTATGTGCTAAATACCGTGCTGACTCTGGGTTGTGTGCCACATCCGTGAATATTCTCGGCTGCGCACTTAACTGCTGAAAACGGCCTTCAACTTGCAAGTCAATCAAACATTGCCTAATGACATCTTCTTCTGGTAATAAATTTAACCGTGCCAATGTGGTTAATGCTGTGGTGACATTTTGCGCTGGAATAGAGGGCTTAGCAAATTCATAATCAAAATCGTTATAAATCCACCTAAACCCCGTGGGCGTAGGAATAAATAAAAAGTCACGCTTTGACAGTATCAAATCAGCGTCAATTTCAACGCCATAATCGGTTACTGTATGGGGTATTTTTAAATCCCCCACAATAGCTGGCGTATCTTTACGGAAAATACCTGCTTTATCGTACCCGACCAGCTCTCGGGTATCTCCTAAATATTCCTTGTGATCTAAATCAATCGTCGTGATCACACTCGCATATGGTGTAACAATATTGGTCGCATCATGTCGTCCACCTAATCCAACCTCAAGAAGGACAAAATCGACTGCAAAGCGCTTAAAAATAGCAAGCGCACCCAATGTGCCATATTCAAAATAGGTTAAAGGGGTCTCTTTTCTACCCAGCTCTAATAAATGAAAAGCATCGACATGCACTTGATCGTCTAGTTCTTTTCCATTTATTCTGACACGCTCGTTATAACGACTTAAGTGGGGTGATGCATAGGTACCAACACTATACCCTTGAGCAAGCAAAAGTGACTCTAAACAACGTGCGGTTGTTCCTTTGCCATTTGTCCCAGCGATAAGAATAATTTTGCTTGGCGTGTCAAGTAAGTCAATATTTTCCGCAACTTCTTGGACTCGTGCTAAACCCATTGCAATATTCGCAGGGTGCACACTTTCTAAATAACAAAGCCAATCATCAAGGGTTGACGATTGGCTGGGCGTCTGAATTGTCATAAACGTAGCTTAAACTAAAAAATTTACGCTACTCTATGCTCTTGTTCAGTTGAAGGCAAGTCCATAAACTTAGCCAGTATACGTGCTAAGGTATCTCTCATTTCGCGTCGGTCAACAATCATATCGATTGCACCATGCTCTAATAAGAATTCACTGCGCTGAAAACCATCTGGTAACGTTTCACGTACAGTTTGTTCAATAACACGTGGGCCCGCAAAACCAATAAGTGCTTTTGGCTCTGCAACATTAATATCACCTAGCATAGCAAGCGATGCAGAAACCCCACCCATTGTTGGGTCGGTTAACACTGAAATAAATGGCAAACCTTTCTCACTCATTTTTGCCAACGCCGCGCTTGTTTTAGCCATTTGCATTAACGACATCAAAGCTTCCTGCATACGTGCACCGCCAGATGAAGAGAAGCATACCAATGGCATATTATGCTCTAAACTTTGATTCACTGCGTCAACAAAACGCGCGCCGACAACAGAGGCCATTGACCCGCCCATGAAAGCAAATTCGAATGAAACAGCAGCAACAGGCATACCTTTCAAACGGCCTGTCATAGCAACCAACGCATCTTTTTCGCCGCTTACTTTTTGCGCTGATGAAATTCGATCTGAATATTTTTTCGAATCTTTAAATTTTAGTACGTCTTTCGGCTCATGCTGAGCACCAATCTCTTGAAGATCAGCATCGTCTAAAAAATACTCTAAGCGCTTACGAGCGCTTAAACGCATATGATGATCACATTTAGGGCAGACATTTAATGACTTTTCAAGTTCAGCTTTATATAAAATAGCATCACAATCTCCGCATTTTGCCCATACACCTTCAGGAATTTCTTTTTTACCTGAAGCTTTTGCTGTTTTAGGTAAGATCTTTTCTAACCAACTCATTTGCAACTCTCTTGTGCTAATTCTGTGTCGCGACGTCTGTAAATACAGACAAACTGATTCAATTAAACCATGATTTAGACTACAACGGTATAAAAAACTGGTCTTAGTAGTCGTGCCATAATACGAGCCACAACAAACAAATCAATAATAATTTACTTATATTTATTATAATAAACATTCTTGATACTTATGACTAAATTAGAATGGCCTCGGCTCAAAAATAATTTTTACACACATTCACTATCGAACGCATTAATAACGTTTGTGTTATTAATGACGAATCAACTAACGTATTATTCAATGTCTTTATTTGGTAAAAATAATGGTCCTAGTGACGTAGACGGTATCCCCCACTTTTCAGGATAATCCACATCCACTAAATACAAGCCATTTGGTTTTGCCGTTGCGCCTGCTTGTGTGCGGTCTTTAAGTGTTAACAGCTCCGCCATCCACTGTGGTGACTGTTTCCCCATACCAATGTCAGTCAAACATCCAGTGATATTTCGGACCATATGATGCAAAAATGCATTCGCTTTAATATCAATAACTAAATAATCATTTACGCGCTCCACGCTTAAATGGTGGATATTACGAAACGGGGTATTCGATTGACAATGTACCGCCCGAAAAGAGGTAAAGTCTTGTTCGCCTAACATGGCAGGACACGCAGCCTGCATCAAGTTTTCGTCAAGGGGATGATGAAAATGCGTTACACCACTGCGCAGTATTCCAGGTCGATATGCATGGTTATAAATAACATATCGATACCGTCTCGCCGTTGCACTAAAGCGTGCATGAAATTCATCATCAACTTGCTGCGCATAACGTACCGCAATATCGTCAGGCAACATCGAGTTTAAACCCAAAGTGAAGGCGCTCATGTCTCGCTCAGCATGGGTATCAAAGTGAACAACTTGACCGGTTGCATGCACACCCGCATCGGTGCGCCCAGCGCACACTATATCAATAGGATGATTACAGATACGAGATAATGCTGTTTCCAGCTCTTGCTGTACACTATTTACGTGAGGCTGGCGTTGCCAGCCACTGTAATTTGCCCCGTTGTATTCTATTCCTAATGCTACACGCATATTCACTTCTTATCTCAATGTTTTAATAGCCGAGCATTTTATGCGATCGCCCGCATGAATAAAAGCGTGCTCGTGATACTTAGCTTATTTATCGCCATTAACCCCTGTACTACCGAAATTATTCAATTTATGGATATGGGCACCATTCAATAAAAAAGGTATAGCAAGCTATACCTTTAATCACCTTCGTTGATTTGATTCATCTAGTGCTCAAGCTTACTTTGTAACGCTTGCGCTTCTCTTTGAACCGACTCAGGGCCATTCTCTAAAACTTCTTGGATAACTCCCATAGCACCATCATAATCTTCAATTTCAATATAGGCACGAGCCAAGTCGAGTTTTGCGGAGAAACCATCTGCTTCTAAGTCAACATCGGTTGCATTATCCCCTGCTAAAAACTCATCAAAATCTCCTAACCCAACATCCATATCTGCTTCATTGTAAGGTTCATCTGAAGGTTCTAAATCATCACTTTGAGATAACAAATCATCGATATTGACAAAGTGATCTTCCTCTTCAACTTCATGCTCTTCTGATACGCTAGCAGTATCCGTCTCGTTTAACTCGGTTTCTAGCTCGTCACTCAGTAATGATTCAAAATCAACTTCCACGTCATCCAAATCATCAATATTCACAGAGTCTGGTTCAGATAAATCATTAAGCAACGCATCAAAGTCTGTGTCCGACAAATTAGACATAAACTCACTTTCAATTGCCGCCTCATCGATTTCTAATTGCTCTGTATTTTCTTCCTCTGCTGACAATGTATCTAAATTAGATAAAAACTCATCTGGAGATGCCGTTTTTTCAACATCATCAGTGGGGCCTGAATCTTCATTCTCAAATTCAAACTCAGGTGCATCAGCTAAATTGGATGGCTGTATAGCTTCATTTTCAAGTACTTGCGTTAAATCAGATTCAACAGACTCCGCAACGTCATTTGCAAGCTCATCTGCCTTCTCTGCTTGTTCGTCGAATTCACCTAATGTGTCATCAAGTGCTTCATGGTGCGTCTCTGCGCTGGCATCATCACTTACGTCATCACTCTCGGGCTCTAACGCTTGTGCTAGATCCGGTTCAGGCTTATCTGATTCCGCAACATCACTTGCAGGCTCATCGGCCATGGCATCTATCGCAGCTTGTTCGTCAAATTCACCTAATGTGTCATCAGGTGCTTCATGGTGCATCTCAATGCTGGCGTCATCACTGATGCCATCACTTACGGGTTCTAACGCTTGCGCTAGATCCGGTTCGGGCTCAACAGTTCCCGCAACGTCACTTGCTGGCTCATCGGCCATGGCATCCATCGCAGCTTGTTCGTCAAATTCACCTAATGTGTCATCAAGTACTTCATGATGCGTCTCTGCGCTAGCATCATCACTGATGTCATCACTCTCGGACCCTAACGCTTGCGCTAAGTCGGGCTTGGGCTTATTTGATTCCGCAACGTCACTAGCAGGCTCATCGGCCATGGCATCCATCGCAACTTGTTCGTCAAATTCACCTAATGTGTCATCAAGTACTTCATGATGCGTCTCAATGCTGGCATCATCACTGATGTCATCACTCTCGGACCCTAACGCTTGCGCTAAGTCGGGCTTGGGCTTATTTGATTCCGCAACATCACTTGCAGGCTCATCGGCCATAGCATCCATCGCGGCTTGTTCGTCGAATTCACCTAATGTGTCATCAAGTGCTTCATGGTGCGTCTCAATGCTGGCATCATCACTGATGTCATCACTCTCGGACTCTAATACTTGTGCTAGATCCGGTTCGGGCTTATCTGATTCCACAACATCACTCGCAGGCTCATTGGCCATGGCATCCATCGCGGCTTGTTCGTCAAATTCACCTAATGTGTCATCAAGTACTTCATGGTGCGTCTCCATGCTTGCATCATCACTGATGTCATCACTCTCGGACTCTAACGCTTGTGCTAGATCCGGTTCAGGCTTATCTGATTCCGCAATGTCACTTGCAGGCTCATCGGCCATGGCATCCATCACGGCTTGTTCGTCGAATTCACTTAATGTGTCATCAAGTGCTTCATGGTGCGTCTCAGCACTGACATCATCACTGATGTCATCACTCTCGGACTCTAACGCTTGTGCTAGATCCGGTTCAGGCTTATCTGATTCCGCAACATCACTTGCTGGCTCATCGGCCACGGCATCCATCGCGGCTTGTTCGTCAAATTCACTTAATGTGTCATCAAGTGCTTCATGGTGCGTCTCAATGCTTGCATCATCACTGATGTCATCACTCTCGGACTCTAACGCTTGCGCTAGTTCAGGTTCGGGCTCAACAGATCCCGCAATGTCACCTTCTAACTCATCAGCTATGGTAACAGGTTCCTCGTCACGCGCTTCGTCAAGCAAAGTGTCAAACTCAGAAGAGCTCAATTCTTCCGGTTCATCACCCATTGATTCTAACGCATCTTTCTCGTTAAACTCAGGAAGCGTTTCTATATCTGATAAGGAGGCATTATCGCTATCATACGGTTCTTCTATAGTATCGTGTTCCTCATCAGAAAATGACAAATCATGCGTATCATCATGCTCATCATCCAAGTCGCCATCTAAAGAACTTTCAATTAAGTCATTCCCTTGTAAAGCTTCCGAAAGTGCTTGTTCGGTTTCACTTGAAACCAATCGAGTTTCCGCTGGTTCTGTGTCCAATGCCAGTTCAGGGTAACTTTCCAACTCAATACTCGGTGTGACGGGGTCTGGCTCGAAAAACACTTCACTTTCTGATAAATCAACGTCTTCTAATAACGGATCATCCCCTAAATCAACTTCCGTTTCGTCGGCTAACTCATCATCCCAATCATGGCTTTCCTGATCATCAAGCTCATTTAACAACTCATCGACGCTTTGCAATTCTTTTGGCTCAGCATTGCCAAATGTAGTCGGAACCTCCTCCTCCTCATTCAGCATCCCTTGTAAAAGATCTGCATGCTCAGTTGATTCTTGAAGCGAAGCAGTATCAGCTTCTTCCAAAGGTCTTAAGTCATCAAGATCAAAATCGCTCTCTGATAGTTCTACCCCATTACTTTCTGTTACCGTTTCAGACTGTAGTTCAATATCTATTTCATCTAAGAGGTCATCAGCAATATAGTCATTTGCTAAACTTGAACTTAATTCAGCATCCACATTGACATTAGATAACTCTTCTACACTTTGCGTATCAAGCTCGTCCTCAGCAACATCCAATAAACTATCTATGTCTTCGATGTCCAACTCATCGCCACTAGCTTCATGGAAATCTTCACTACCTTCTTCAACCGATGCTAGATTTGATTCCAACTCCGTGGCAGATTCTTGCTCTAGCTCCACATTATCAACAAGTCCATCAATGTCATCTGCGTCAAGCTCATCATTTGCTTCTTCTAGCAACTGCGTGGCAGATTCTTGCTCTAGCTCCACATCATCAACAAGCCCATCGATATCATCTGTATCAAGCTCGTCATTTTCTTCTTCTAGCAACTGCGTGGCAGGTTCTTGCTCTGGCTCCACGTCATCAACAAGCACATCGATATCATCTGTATCATCTGTATCAAGTTCGTCATTTTCTTCTAGCAACTGCGTG